>CAMLOB010000236.1 GCA_946481475.1 uncultured Chlorobiota bacterium
CGGGAATCGGCGTTGATTGAAATCGACGGTCAGGAGAGCCGTTCCTATCGGATCCGGTTGTTCGATCAGGGGGGAAGGAATGTCCATACCGGAGAGTTCATTGGAACATCATATTCTCTCTCCACTGCCGATCTTCCCCGGGGAGTCTATTCGTTTTCCGTTTCCAGTACATCGGATACCCCGGTGGCGGGAGGACGGGTTGTTGTGGAGTAGAGGAGAGATCAAATCCTGCCTGTTTAAACCGGAACAGCCCGACTTCATGTCGGGCTGTTCCGGTTTCTATCATCGCCGAACGGTAAAGTCAACGAGTGAAGGATCTTTTGCCGATCAGTTCCTCGTCAGCACCTTCGTGGTGGAGTTATAGAAGGCGACCCGTTCCCACTCGGGACCGTTCCCCGAGTCGCGGATCGCCCAGAAATCATAGTTCCCGATGGCGCGATCTCCGGCAGGGTTCAGTTCGATCGGTCCGGTCATTCCCGTGTACGAAGCTGCGGTCTCCGGAAGCTTTGCGATGAAGGCACTGACGTCATCGTTCTCGATGGCCAGCAGATTTCTGACCGCAACCTGCACTGCATCGTAGGCAACAAGCGCATAGATGTCGGCCTCCTGTCCCGTTGCTGACTTGATCCTTTGTTTCAACGGCTCCCACTTGCTCTTCAGACTCTCGTTAAGAGCAAGAATGGGACAGGGATACCCTGTGGTCTGAGCAAAAGCTGCTGCCTTCGGGTTCTGCAGCAGTCGTGGACTCTGTGCAATGGCGGAGGCACCATACCACTTCACACCGGCAAGTTCCGGTCTCGTCGATGCCTGCTCAAGAATCTTTTCGGCTTCACCGAAGGAAAGCAGACAGACGCCAACCTTGTCAGCACCGTACACGTCTACGTTCCCCTTGACGATATTCTCGAGTTCATTCAGCAGAAAGCCGAAGTCCGTATCTGCCGGTTCATAATACAGACTCTCATATGCCTGGATCTGCTGATTCTCGAAGTTCTCCGTTATCAGTTTTGCAAGATCAAAACCCCAGGTATCATCCCGATAGACTGTGATCATGACGTTGAGCTGATCGTTCGCTGCCATTGCGGCGATCGCATCTGCCTGGTAGGTATCGTCGGGAGAGAACCGGAAGACGTTGTCTCCTTCGATGTTCAGCGATCGGGCAACACTCGAAGGGCTGATCAGAACCATGTTGTTCTCGTCTGCATAGGTTCTGACATGTTCAACCTCGCTGCTGCTCTGCGGCCCGATAACGATGTTGAGGCCGCTCCCCTTGAGAGCCTGCAGGGCTGCCAGTGCACTGTCCGGATTTGTGTGGGAGTTCCTGACAGAAATCGGATTCAGTTTGATCTCCGTTCCCAGTTCCTGGTTGATGTCCTCCACAGCTAACTCCAGTGCTGCCTCGGCAGTCGTGCCGTAGTAGGAAAGAGAGCCATCGAGAGCAAGAACCGCCCCGAGCGAAATTTCGCGCGTGTCGGGGGTTGCGGCCGGATCATCTCCGCAGCCGGTAATGAAAAGGCCGCTCAGAAGAAGTGCAAAGAGAAGAAGGTGTTTCATGGATTTAGTAAGGTTAATGAAACGGATTATACAAGAAGAATCCTCACTTTCTGCTGGAAAGCGGGGGAAGACACTATACATGTTTTGTGTTCGGCAGCTCTGAAGTTAGGCAAAAAACAGGTGCGATTTCTTGTGACGGTTCCGGAAACCGATCCGTATCCCTGTTCTGCCCATGTCGCAATGGTCTGCTGTGCGGGGAAAATTCCGCAAGAGGAGGGATGTCGGTCCTCTTCATGCTTGATCTCCCTTGATTTATCCTGCTGTGCAACCGCTTCTCGTATGCAGGTTCGGGAGGTAAGGGAAACGTCCGTATCCGTCAACATCATTCAGGGAGAATTATCATGAGACCTTCGCCTTCTTTTCCGGCTGTCCTTCTTTCCCTTTACCTTCTGTGCTTGATTCCCGTCTGTACCCAGCCTCTTCCTCTCCCCTACACTGCCCCGTTCGACCTGTCCGGTGACGCCCCGAAGTGGGTGGAATATCGTCCGGGGTTTGATCACAGCTTCAACTGGTTTCAGAGGTTCGAAAGCATCTTTCATGACTACCCGGTCGGGGGATTCCCAACGGCGAACGATTCGGTCTACGACTGGCTCGTGTCACCGCCGCTGCAGTTCCGCGAACCCGCCTTTCTCTCCATGCGGTTCAACGTCTTTGCCCTGATCCAGACGGCTCCAACGGATTACTTCGGTATCTGGTTCAGTTCGGGAAGTCCGGACCCGGCCGATGGGGGATATGTGGAACTGGTTGATCTGACGGGATCATCAATATCGGGAGAGTGGATGGATACCTCCGGAATTCCGATTCCGTTTACAGTCGATTCCGGATATATCGCTCTGGTCTACAAGTGCTCCAGAAACTGGTTCACCGCTGAGGTTGATGAGGTGACTGTCGTTCCGGCATCTTCTTCGGTTGCAGTTGCAGGAGAGGAATCTGTGTCGGGCAAGCATCTGCAGGTTTCGCCGAATCCCTTCCGGACAACCGCGACGCTGAGTCTCGACACGGAACCGACGGTCGAATATCCGGTTCTGGAGATCTTCACGTTGCAGGGGGAATCCGTCCGGAAGGAAATTTTCAGTGAGCGCGAGATAGTTCTGCAGGGAGAAGAATGGCCGAGGGGAGTATATTATTACCTGCTCTCGAACGGAGAGGGAGTGATTGAAAGAGGAACCATTATTGCCCGATAGTCAGGGCGCAGGATTTACCGGAACAATTGCCATGTCTTCAGGACTCATCATCAACGACGTTACGCTGCGCGACGGGATGCACGCGCTGGCGCATCAATATTCGGTCGATCAGATGCGGGAGATCGCCCGCAAGCTGGACGAGGCCGGGGTGCCGATCATCGAAGTGACGCACGGGGACGGACTGAGCGGATCGAGCTTCAACTACGGCTTCCCGGCTCACAGCGATCTGGAGTATATCCGCGGGGTGAAGGAGGTGGTGCGGCGGGCGAAGATCGCCGCCCTTCTGTTGCCGGGCATCGGGACGATCGAGGAGATGAAGGAGGCGCGCGAGGCGGGGGTGGAGACGATCCGCGTGGCGACGCACTGCACCGAAGCGGATATCGCCGCCCAGCATATCGCCACCGCCCGGGAGATGGGATTCGACACGGTCGGCTTTCTGATGATGGCCCACATGATCCCGACGTCCGAGCTTGTGGAGCAGGCCAAACTGATGGAGAGCTACGGTGCCCACTGCGTCTACATCACCGATTCGGCCGGTGCGCTCCTGATGGAGGAGACGCGGGAACGGGTCAGGGCGTTCCGGGATGAACTCGGTTGCCAGGTCGGCTTCCACAACCACAACAACCTCGGACTCGGCGTCGCCAACTCGGTGATTGCCGTCGAGGAGGGGGTCGACCGGATCGACGCCTCGCTGGCCGGGATGGGGGCCGGGGCGGGGAACTGTGCGCTGGAGGTGCTGGTGGCCGTGCTGGAACGAATGGGGATCGAGACCGGAGTGGAACTCTATCCGCTGATCGACGGAGCCGACAACATCGTCCGTCCGCTGCAGCAACGTCCGGTGCAGACCGACGGAAATGCCCTGATGCTCGGCTATGCCGGCGTCTATTCATCCTTCCTGCTTCACACCGAACGGGCATCAAAGCGGTTCGGCGTCGATTCCCGCGACATTCTTATGGAACTCGGGCGGCGGAAGATGGTGGGCGGGCAGGAAGATATGATTGTGGATGTGGCGCTCGATCTGCTGGAGAGGGGGAAGGCTTCCTGAGTTACGGCAATCTGAATTTCTTCGGTCGGACAAATCGATATAGAGGTCGCGGTTCAAATGTGATGGGAAGAGAGGGATTCCGAAGAGAGATTACCTGTGCGAGAATAACCACAATCCGCCGCGGCGGACACTAAGGACACGGAGAATCACCAAGGGGGGCCTTCCCTGTATCATACTTCATGCGCTGACTCTATAAGAGCAAAAAAGCGGAGCGTGAGTCACCCGTGCTCACGCTCCGCAATCGAAAAAAGACCGGGGTCTTTTATCCATCTATCTTTTCAGGTATTCTATCGCACCAGCAGTACCCGGCCGATTGCGGTCCCCTGTGTGGAGATGACCCGCACAACGTAGAATCCGGCTCCCAGCCGATTGCCGTTGTCGTCCCTGCCGTCCCATTCCACTCTTCCGTTCGTTCCGACTGAAGGATATTCCCTGACGACCGAGCCGAGGGCGTCCAGGATTTCAATTCTTGTCTTCTTGTCCAGGTTCTTTCCGAAGGAAATCGACGTGCTGCGGTTGAAAGGATTCGGTGCTGCCTCTATCTGTCCGATGCCGGCAACCGCTCCCTCGTCCTCCACACCCGAAAGGTTGTCGATCTCCAGTCGTATGGGAATCGAATAGATCTCGTCGTCGATTCTCAGCTCCAGCTTTGTCCGGAACGTTTTCTGTTGCAGTTGCGGAAGATTCGGGTTGGTACGAATCCGGACTTCCGCATAGCCGTTCGGGGAGATCGTGTAGGTGAGCGATCCGCCGTCGGCAAGGACAGGATCCTGCAGGTAGGTGTTGGCCGTCCCTCCAAGGTCATATCCCATCCACTGGATGTGTGCCTCATCCCCGCATGGGTTGGCATCGAAGCGGATGGTCTGCTCGGCCTCTCCGGAACTTCCCACGAACAGGACAACCGAGTCGGCCTCCGTGTATGCCGTCTGCAGGCAGACGCCGTTGTGAACCTGTGTTGTGGTCTCATTTCCGTCGCGATCCCGCAGCAACAGGGTCAGAGGACCGCTCGGATCGACGCCCGACTTCACCCGGAAGACCGCATGCGCGTCGAGTTCGGCATCGAACGGACGGTCGAACGCGTTCCGTTCCCATCCCGGACTGTCGTGAACGGCCACTTCGTCGACGCCGCTGAAGTAACTCTGCGTCCGGTCGGTCACCTCCACTTCCACCCGGTTGTTTGCCGGCTCGTTCTGCGATGCCACGCGTGGAGGGGTCACATCGGTCTCTGTTGCGGCCGACCAGTGGGGAAGTTCATACGTGATCGCAACATTCCCTTCCGGCGTCGATCCGTTATCGCCGCTGACTCTTCCGCTGAAGCTGATACCGTTCATTGCGTGGATGGCATGTCCTCCGGGGGGGACCGTTCCGCTGAAGCTCCAGTAGTTGCCGGTGATTTTCGAGATCGTGCCGTTCGGCAGGTCGGTGATCTTCACCCCGTCGATCACGATATGCTCGAACGGATTTCCTTCCCCCTTTGCCGTCAGATCCAGACGATAATCTCCGAACGACTTGCCTGCAATGGAAGTCGGCAATGCGAAGACCGAAAGAGTTGTATATCGGCTTGTCGGCACCAGTCGGATGAGAGCGGGGCTGTTCTGCACATTCGGATAATTGCCGCCGCTGATCCGTATCTGCGTCAGCATGAACGGTCTGTCGGCGGTCCAGCGGGTCGGTCCGTTCAGTTGCATCCCTTCCGGAGCAAAGACATCGACTGCCTGTCCGGCCCAGCGGATCTCGACCGACTTGCGGTCGATGAAGTTCCCTGCGTTATCGTACAGATCAACGTGGACCGTGGTCCCTTGAAGAGCAATGATTCTGAAACGATCCCCCCCCTCCCGCATGGGGGTGGCAACGTACTCGGTTCCCCACTCGTTCAGACTGTTCTCGGTCGGCATCTGCGTCACGCTGTGCCAGGCCGAATAGCGTTGGTTGTCGAAGCGTTCGATCGGATTGCCGGAGAGGGGAGTTCCCACATGTCCGGCCACCACGCCGACCGGTTTGCTCGCTTCGATCGTTGTGCCGCTCAGGTCCATCGAACCGAGAACTCCCTGTGTCGTATTTGCCAGCAGCAGCCAGGTCTCCCCCCGGTTCAGCGTATCGCGAATCCGTTCGCCGGTATTCCACTGCGATACGTTCGTGCTCGGGTAGACGTTGATGACCGTGCCGTCGTAGGCGGCGGTGATCAGCAGTTGACTGGTGATTTCGTTCGGATCGACTGTCGGGGGAGAGGAGACTGCCGGGAGTGCGGTGACCGTATAGCTCTGTCCCCAGGCGTCGACCGGCAATGCCGGGAACGCTCCGCTTGATCCTTGCCGGGCGTTGATGACCGAGACGGAGACCGGCGCGCGCGAGGTCAGCCGGATCGCCCGTCTGGAAGCCTCACCGTTATGGTTTGCAAGACCCGGATAGTCCGGTTCGAGCAGTCGGGGAACTTCCACCATCGTCACCTCACCCGGAGTTACGGTAAACGTTCTGGTTGTGGAGCTTGTGATCGGCGCCAGCGGATCGGCCGGAACATCCGGTATCTCGATTGTTCCGTAGGTGTGCGACTCGGAAGTGAGCGCAATGCCCATGAATCGCTGCGTTCTGTTCGGGTTGCTCAGCGGGAAGGAAATGAAATACTCGGTTCCGGCATCCGCTGAAATTTCGGCGGATTGCTGGGCCGATCCTTCCCGGGCAACCATCAGGCTGCCGAGAAGAAGCAGAGTGAATACGGTATGGCGAATGGACTTCATGATGCACTCGTTTTTATGGGGAGGACCGTCGTGGTTTTCCTCATCTCGATTTC
>CAMLOB010000237.1 GCA_946481475.1 uncultured Chlorobiota bacterium
GCCGGATAAGGCGATGTTCAGCGCCTGTGCCAGCCCACTCCGGGCGGCATTCGTTGTGCGGACGTTTGCTTTCGTCGCCACGCGCATTCCGATGAATCCGGCCAGCGCCGAACAGAGTGCGCCGACAACAAACGAGATCGCCGCCATCCATGACGACTGTTCTTCCTGCGATCCGGACCATGCCAGAAGGGCGGCTACGATAACGACAAAGATTGCCAGGACACGGTATTCACGGGAGAGAAAGGCCATCGCCCCCTCCTGAATGTATCCCGCAATCTCCACCATACGTTCGTTGCCGGGATCCTGCTTGCTGACCCATGAGGCTTTCCAGAAGGCAAAAAGCAGCGCGATAATGCCTGCGGCAGGAATCGCATAAAGGATCGTCGTGTACTCCATTTGCTCTTTAAGTGTTTGTGGATATGGTGTTATCCGATTGCCCTTTGTCGGAGTCGGCAACGGACTTCTTTTCTGTTTTCTCCGGTGCGGCGGGCATCTCCCCTTTCGGAGCCTTCTCCCTTTTGCGCGCATTTACCCGGTTCATCGCCTTGCCGGTCCCCTCGGCAATCCAGAGAAGGACGGCATCCTTTGCCTCGGCGATCATCCCTTCAAGCTCCTCTTCCTCGTCGGCTGCGAAGGGAGAGAGGACATAATCGACCATCTCCCCCGGTCCGAACGCATTCCCCACCCCGAGTCGGAGTCGGGGGAACGTCTCGACTCCCAGATGATAGAGAAGCGACTCCATGCCGTTGTGTCCGCCGGAAGAACCGGATGCGGTCATCTTGATCTTTCCGACCGGAAACTGCACCTCATCGACCAGCACCAGCATCTCTTCCGGGGTCCCTTTGTAGTGTCGCAGGACCTGCCGGGCCGCCTCCCCGCTGTTGTTCATCCAGGTTGTCGGTTTCACCAGCAGAACTTTCCGTCCCCGCCAGCTCCCCTCCGCCGCATAGTAGTCACCGATCCCCGGTTCAAAATCCGTTCGCAGTCGTTCGGCCAGTGCGTCAAGCGCGATCCAGCCGACGTTGTGGCGTGTGCGGGCATAGCGTGTGCCGGGATTGCCGAGACCGAGAACTATCTTCATAGCGGGGAAAGAACGGAAGTGGCCGGGTCAGACCCGGCCACCCAATCGTTCCAGTTATTCTTCTTCTTTCTTTCCCTTTCCGATAACCTCGGGTTCCATCGTTTCGGTCCCCTCAAGTCCCTCTTCCTCATCACTGCCGACGCGCGGTGCGCTGATCGAGACGATGGTCGCCTCCGGTATGTTGAGGATCGTGACGTTCTCGACGGAGATATCCGAAACGTGAACCGAATCGCCGATATTCAGACCGGAAATATCAACTTCGATATGCTCAGGCAGGTGCTTCGGCAGTACTTCGATATCCAGTTCGTGAAGGATGTGCTGCACCACGCCCCCTTCGGTCTGCCCCGCAGCGCGCCCCTGGAGGGCAACCGGAACGCTGACCTTCATGAGTTCTCCGGCAGCAACGCCGAGGAGATCGAAATGGACCGGACGGTCGGTGATCGGATCGAAGTCGATATCCTTCAGGATACAGAGCTTCTCCGAGCCGTCGTCCAGCTTCAGGTTCACCAGATGGGATTCGGAAGTGTTGATCAGCGGACGAAGCGCCAGCTCGTGTGCAGCCAGCGGGATCGAATCTTCGCCGTGGAAATAGTAGACGCCGGGCACAACGCCCTGACGGCGGAGCGCACGGGCATTGCTGCGTCCCGCTTCGCGCCGCTTCGCTTCAAGTGTAATGTCGCTCATAGCTTCGGTTCCTTCTATTAAGTACGTGATTAATGAACGTGATCGGTTGTCAAGTTTTTACCGGAGAGAACCCGGCAGGTCCCCCCGAACAATCCCGAGGCTATACGTCGAAGAGCTTCGAGATCGACTGATTGCTGTGGGTTCGGAGGATCGCCTCGGCAAAGAGCGAGGCGACCGAGGTGACCACGATCTTCTTCGACTCCCGTTTCAGCGGAAGCGTATCGGTCACCAGAATTTTTTCAATCGGGGCCTCCTCGATCCGTTCGTACGCTTCGCCGCTCAGCACGGCATGCGTACAGGCCCCCCAGATCTTTCTTGCCCCCTTCTCCTTCAGGGCACGGGCGGCATTCGTGAACGTCCCGGCGGTATCGATCAGATCGTCCACCAGCAGAATGTTCTTCCCGTCCACCTCACCGACGATGTTCATCACCTCGGCCACATTGTGCTTCGGCCGACGCTTGTCGATGAAGGCCAGACTGGTCCGGAACCGCTTGGCGTAGGCACGGGCCAGCTTCAATCCTCCGGTATCGGGAGAACAGACCACCAGATCGCCGAAATCCGATCCCTGCATGTGGCGCGTCAGCACCGGCGATGCGTAGAGATGGTCGAACGGAATATCCAGAAACCCCTGAATCTGTGCCGCGTGCAGGTCCATCGTTATCACCCGGTCGGCTCCGGCCTCGGTGATCAGGTTGCTGATCAGTTTGGCGGTGATCGCCACCCGGGGCTGATCCTTCCGATCCTGCCGTGCATAGCCGAAATAGGGAATCACCGCGGTAATTCTCTTGGCCGATGCCCGCCGGGCCGCATCGATCAGCATCAGCAGCTCCATCAGATTATCCGACGGAGGCTGGGTGGACTGGACGATGAAAATATCCTCACCCCGAATATTCTCGTCGTATTTCACCCAGAGTTCGCCGTCGGAAAAATTCCTGATCGAAACCGCACCAAGCGATGTGGCCGATTCGACGGCTATCCTCTTTGCTAACGCCGGATTGGAGCGTCCTGATACGATCTTGAAATTCGGCATTTCCCGGAGTCGCCAATTGCGACTTGTCGAACATCCAAAGTTGATTACCTGACCCGCAGAACACGTGCCGACCGACCGGCCCGGTTCAAACGAACGGCAAATATACGGTGCTACCCCCGACTGACAAGGGGGAAGTGGATGTATCGGTGTGATGCAGCCGGGGAAGTCGGATGTGGTTGATGGTGAGGTTGGTTGAATGGTGAGATGGTTCGATTATCGGAATTCCGATGGAACACAAGAAGTTGAGGAGAACCCGGCATGACCCCCACCTGACTCTCGATTCTCACCTCTCTCTCTCCAACCATTCAACTATTGAACAAAAACAAGCCAGATAAAATCAGCCCTCCCGACTCTCAACTCCTGACCTCCCTCTCTCCAACCATTCAACCTCTCAACTATTCAACAACAAACCCCGCAAAACCAGCCCGTCCTGACTCCGACTCTCGACTCCTGATTTTTCCCCTCAACTACCAACCATTCAACGATGTGAACTATTCAACAAAAAAACGGCCCGCCCCGCTAAGCAGTGACGTGCCGTTTTCCTGTCGCACTGTATGTTGACCGCTACCGTTGCGTCGTATCCGTATCGATGTCGGCTCCGGTCGCAACTTCCGTGTTGTCCTGATCGGAAGCGGCGGCGTTTCCGGCCAGGAAGGGGAAGCGACTCAGAAGGATTCGCGCCCGCTGGTCCAGATTCGAACCGTAGGTTGCCAGAGCATCCTGCATCAGCTTTCGTGCGGTGGCCGAATCGTTTTTCGAGAGGGCTTCCTCGATCCGGACCGCCTCCCGTTCGACCTGGGCCATCGGGTCGTTCCCCCGCTCCTTCAGAACCTGTTCGTAGGCGTTCAACGCCTCGGCATAGTTTCCGAGGATTGCGGCAGTCTTGGCCCGGACCTGGGCGATCGTGTAATCCTGCGTGTTGCGGGGATCGTACCGCGGAGGCGTTCCACTCGCAGCGATCTCATTCAGATCATCCAGCGCCTTCTGCGCCCATTCCCGTCCCTTCTCCACCGCCCCGGCATCCCGATAGAGTTCGGCGATCTTCGTCAGGAAACCGTAATCCTCCATGTAGGGGAGATACGGAATCGGCGGACCGAACCGGGTCGGCGGAATGGTCTCCACCATTTTATCCAGCGCGGCGATCGCCCCCTGTCGATCCCCCTCGTGATAGAGCAACTGCTCGGCAAAGCGGATGTAGAGCTGATGGTAGTAGAAGTTGATCGGACGGCGATGATCGTCCTGCCCCAGGAAGTGCGCATCCGGATCGTTCAGATTGCGGAATTTGAATCCGTAATGCTGATCGACGTAGTACTCGTCTCCCGGCAGCGTCTCCATCAGACACTTTCGCATGATCTCCAGATCGTAGATCTGTCCCTTCTGATCCACCGGCATCACCCGCAAGGCCATCCCCTCCTGACGGAGATAGGGATCCAGTCCGGCATACTCGTAGCCGGTCGTCAGTGAGAAGTAGATCGGACGTTTCCAACCCTCGCGTGCGGTCTGTTCCACAATACTCCGCACGATCTGGTTTTTCGGCGAGAAGACGTTCCCCTCGCTGGGGGTGTATCTCCACCGGAACTCACCGGCGGTGGTCACCGTTCCGTTTGTCGCCCACGTCATCACATCGGCCGGTATCGGCAGCGTAATGTTCGTCGGCTCTCCCCGGGCCGGATTGATTTCGTTCCGTCCGTCCCCCTTGTCCCTGATCTGAATTTCGTTGAACGTCATCGGCACCGGCGGGGCATTCCAGGTCGGCTCCAGTTTCATCTGCGTGATGTACCACGGAGTCTGGGCCAGCTCCAGATTGACCACCCGAACGTCACGCCGGACTCCGGCGACATCCTGCAGGTACCAGACCGGGAAGGTGTCATTGTCCCCGTTGGTGAACAGGATCGAGTTCGTGTCGCAGCTTTGCAGCAGGTTGTAGGCATAATCCCACGGGAGCCAGTTCTTCGATCTGTCGTGCAGCTCCCATCCGTTGACCGCCATCAGCACCGGGGCGGCCAGAAGACAGGCCCCCAGAACCGCTCCGGCCACACCGACATTCAGACCTGAAGCGACGGGTCGGCCCCCCTCTTCATCATTCTCCTGCTTCAATACGCCCTTCCTGCCGAACGCCTCGGCCAGACCGAACGCGCCGAATCCGACCCAGATGGAGAAGACCATGAAGGAGGCGGTGTAGAAGTAGTCACGCTCGCGCGGCTGCGGTTCCTGCTGGTTCTGTTGCAGGGCCATCAGCACCCCCCACAGGAGGAAGGCGGTCATGAAAATCGTGGCCATCTTCCAGTCACGCCGGAAATGGACAATGATGCCGAACAGGCCGAGCAGGAAAGGGATGGCAAAGAATGTGATCGGGAAGACATCCTCGGCACCGGTCGGTCTGATCAGACTGGCCCGCTCCTGCGGAGAAGCTTTGCCGAAGACCGAAACGCCGGCATCCTGCATGTCGCTGGTCCGACCGATGAAGTTCCAGGCCAGATAGCGGAAGTACATCGTCCCCATCTGGTACTTGATCATGTAGCCCAGTTCCGCACCCCTATCAATGTTGTCCCACTCGATCGACCCGTCCGGGTTCTGACCGACCGGTCTGGGAAGAGGTCCGTACTCCGAGAGCGCACGCTCGTAATACCCCCCCCGGATGTGGTCGTGACGGCGGGGCCAGGGGGCACGGCTTCCGTACTGTTCGCGTCCGAGATAGCGGGCAAGCTCGCTGAAGGTGTCCGGCTCGTTCTCGTTCATCACCGGATGAGCAGCCGAGCGGACGAGAATCTGGGTATAGGTGGTGTAGCCGAGAATCACCAGCGAAAAGGAAGCAGCGGCGAGGAAGACCACGCCTTTCTTGTTTGCGAAGGCCCAACCTGCAAGTCCGAGCAGAGCAAACAGGAAGACCATCCCGCCGATGGCCGTGGCGGAGAAGAGCTGCGGTATCCAGGAAAGTGTTGATGTATACAGAACATAGAACGAGATGCCGGTAACCGCAATAGTGACCAGAACTCCGAGCGCGGAAATCTTTTTGTAGCTGCGGGCATAGATCGTCAGCGCAACCGAGGGGATCACAAGCAATGCCAGCAGATGGACGCCGATTGAAAGGCCGAGAACGTACGCGATCAGAAGTATCCACCGTTCATGCCCCGGTCTCTCGGCCTGCTGGTCCCATTTCATCATCATCCACATCGCCAGAGTGGCCAGGAGCGTTGCGGCGGAATAGACCTCCGACTCGACCGAGTTGAACCAGTTCGAATCGCTCCAGACAAAAGCCAGCGCACCGATCAGTCCCGCACCATAGGTGGAGATATAATCCGATGCCGGTCGCTCCGGATCGTACGGCCGGAAACGCTCGATGGCATTGACCGCTATCAGGTAGGCGAACATCGCTGCGAAGGCCGAACAGAGAGCGGCAAACAGATTGAAGTTATGTCCCGGATCCCCCGGCAACAGAAGTTCAAACGACTTCGCCACCAGCAGCCAGAGAGGAGCGCCCGGAGGGTGAGGAACCTGCTGCCACATCGCAGCGGCGGAGAACTCGCCGCAGTCCCAAAACGGAACCGACGGCTGAAGAGTCAACCAGTAGGTGATGATCGCCACAAGAAAAACCGTGGCGGCGAAGACCTTGTTGAGTGTACGATAGTTCATTGAACCTGGAACTTGGTGTTTGAGCGTTGCATCCGCCGGAGCAGAGCCTGAAACGTATACATGGTATGATGCGGTCCCCCCTTCCTTCCCTTTCTCTTCTACTTTCTTAACTCTCCCCGGTGGAGCGACCGG
>CAMLOB010000238.1 GCA_946481475.1 uncultured Chlorobiota bacterium
TTGTCCTTCCTGATTGTAATACGTGACCGATACCGGCCGGCCGCAGGCATTCCGATTATCGTGCTTGCCGTAGACCCCGTCGGGGAAAGTGTCGGGACGCCGGGCGAGGTCGAGCGGATATTCCTCGATCACGTGGCCTTGTCCGTCGGTTCTGAACCGGCGGAACCAGGCCTGACGGTCAAGGGGTGCAAACTGGGAATTCCAGATATCCTCTTCCGACCCGTAGTATTGTTTGTTATTGCTGTATCGCCATTCCTGCAAAATGTTCCCTTCTTCGTTGGGACGGAACATCGAACGTGTGACTGCGTTGACCCGCTCCACCCGATCTCCCTTCTCGTCGATCAGGGTATACATCACCAGAAATCCCGTGCTGTCGTACAGCGCCGCCTCACCGTAAGCAACACCGATTTGCACCGGCATTCCTGAAGGATTGTGCCATGTCCGATGAACTGCGATCGATCCGCTCTGAAGCGTATCGTATCGGAACTTCATAATCGTCCAGGGCTCCCGTGTATTCAGGTTGCCGAAGAAAAGCCTTGTGATTTTCTCGGGACGTCCCGAGGCATCATAATCGACGCCGTAACAGTACGGAGCGACGGTTGCCGAGTCGATCTGCAGACAGAGTGTCGGGAGGCGACGGGAGTCGAGCGAGAAATGCAGGAAGTAAGCGTCTGCCGGGGGGGCTCCCTGTGCGGTTACAGCAGGGGGGATGCAGAGAAGGAACGAAAGCGTAGTGAGAATATGTCGTATGCGTTGATAAGTCATAAATCTGAAAACGTGCAAAGAGCGTGCCGTCCTCCGAAACGGAGGGGACTGACGAACGACGTGAAAAAAAGTTGATTTCAGGGAATCTTCCCCTGCATAACGATGAATCGGGTTCGATTCCGTAGCTTTGCTGATCTTCATCAGTAATGAAACCGACTCTTAATATACCGAACGCGGTCACGGCCTCACGCATTTTGCTGACGCCCCTTTTTCTCTGGTTGCTTCTGAGTGACAACGGGGTGATGGTACAGCTTGCCGCCGGAATCTTTCTTATCGCTGCGGTCAGCGACTGGTACGACGGATGGCATGCACGCCGCTACAACGCGATGAGTCCGTTCGGGGCTTTCTTCGATCCGCTGGCCGACAAAATTTTCATCGGTGCCGCTTTCTTTGCCTTTGTGGCCCTGGGGGTTCTTGAGTTCTGGATGGTACTGATCATTGTCGGACGGGATATCCTGACGACGCTTCTGCGGGTGGTGGGGGAGCGGAAGGGCCGTCCGGTTGTGACCAGTCGGCTGGCCAAGTGGAAGACCGCCGCCCAGCTTGTGTTCCTCTGGTATATAGTCGGCGCCTGGACGCTCAACAACGTGGAGTATCTGCGCGAGTGGATCGGACCGGAGCGGATCGCCGCTCTGCTGAGTGCCGTCGTCATCGATCCGATCATGCTCCTCTTCGTCGCCCTCTCGGTCTATACCGCCTTTCAGTACATTATCGATCATCGTCATGTCAGCCGATTTGCCGGAAAAGGGAGCAATGTCGCCCGGACGCCTTCGTGAACTGGGGGCGCCGTACTGGCAGCAGGGACTTGCCGGCGGCCTTTTCACCGGGTTTTCGCCGATCGCTTCCGGTACCGTTGCCAGTGGGGTGGCCGCCTGCCTCTACTATATCCCCGGATGTTCCGATCCTCTGGTGTTGATCGGTGCCGCTCTCGGTGCGTTTATCATCGGGATGTTGCTGGCCGACAGGTTCGAGAAACTCCTCGGGCCCGATCCTTCTTTCTTCACGCTCGATGAATTTGCCGGACAGTGGCTGGCGATGGCTTCTCCCTGGATTATTCATCCCCTCTGGCCGATTCTTGCCTTTTTCTGTTTTCGCGTCTTCGATATTGCAAAGACCTGGCCGGCCAACTGGTTTGACAGGAGAGGGGGGGCGCTCGGCATCATGGCCGACGATGTGGTGGCGGCGATCTATGCCAATATCTGCGCCCACCTGATCTGGTTCGGACTCTCGCTGATCGGTCTGGTCAGTCGGTTTATCGGACAATAGAGGATCGACTCTTTTTCTTTTCAAGACATTCATCGTTATCCGGGATACATTCGCAAGACATGAAGGCTGTGCTGATTTCGATAGGAGATGAGCTGCTGAGCGGCAGAACGGTGAACACCAACGCATCGTGGCAGGGGAGAGAACTTTCAAATGCCGGACACAGTGTTGCGCAGGTTCTGACGATAGGAGACGACAGACAGACCATTGTCGGGGCAATTGCCGAGGCTTGCCGCAACGCCGACCTGGTTATCACTACCGGAGGATTGGGACCGACCGATGACGACAAGACATTCGATGCGGTCTGTGATCTTCTTTCCTGTGGAGTGACGCTCAACGAGGAGCAGCGGCACATGATTCTGGAACGCTTCAGCCGGACGGGGCGTGTGCCGAACGAACGATCGCTGAACCAGGCTTTGGTGCCGGCCGCCTGTCGGGTGATTCCGAACCGTTGGGGGACCGCACCGGGACTCCACTTCCGCCTGAACGATGTTCCGGTCTACATCCTCCCCGGAGTTCCGTTCGAAATGCGGGAACTTTTCACGGCCATCCTTCGGGATGAAATCGGGACTGCCGCCGGATTTCATGAACGGGTCTGGCTGGTATACGGAGTTCCGGAATCGATTCTGGCCGAACGCCTCGAGCCCCTCGAACGGAGCTTCCCCGACGGAATATCGCTGGCCTATCTTCCGGCCGAGGGACCGATCCGGTTGAGACTGATTCGCTACAACGAGAGAGAAGAGACACGGCAGGCGTTCGAGCGGAGTGCGGAGGAACTTGTCTCGCTGGCGGGGGAGTGGATTATCAGTGATCGGAACGAGACACCGGCCCAGGCGCTGGGGCGTGCGCTGGAGAGAGCCGGACGGACACTGGTGACGGCCGAATCCTGTACCGGCGGACTGATCGGAGGGAGCATCACCGATGTTCCGGGGAGCGGAACCTATTATCTGGGGAGCGTTGTCAGTTATGCCGATCAGGTCAAGGAAAGCCTGCTTGGCGTCAAAGCCGACACGCTTCGGGATCACGGGGCGGTCAGCGAGGAGACCGCCAGGGAGATGGCCGACGGGGTGCGGAAGGCGATACCGGCCGATTACAGCGTTGCGGTCACCGGACTTGCCGGACCCGACGGAGGAACCCCGGAGAAACCGGTCGGAACGGTCTGGATCGCCGTCGCTTCGGATCAGGGAGTGGAGGCGAAACTCTATCGCTTCAACGGAGAGCGGGACGTTATCCGACGATACACCGTGAATGCCGCTCTTGCCATGGTGTTGCGGCAGATCCGGAAGTCCGGGTGAGTCGGAGGATTTTCCGCGAATGGCGTATCTTCGGAATCGCTGCGGCGGGGGAGGAGAGTTCAGGTGAGGGCACTCCTTTGACTGCACAGCCTGCAATATTTCCGGCCGTAAGGGAACTCCGATCCGGACGTTCCGGGTATCTCGGCAATCGAATAAAAGAAGCCAGCTCTATTGAAACCATACGGAATTATGTCAGAACAGAACGGCACAGCCATTGAAATTACCAACCCCCATCACGAAGGAGTAATGCGGGATGGTCGCGAACACCACAAGCTGATCATTATCGGTTCCGGTCCGGCCGGGCTTACCGCCGCCCTTTATGCCGGACGGGCAAATCTGTCGCCGGTCGTCTACGAGGGGAATCAGCCGGGAGGCCAATTGATGATCACGACCGATGTGGAGAACTATCCCGGATTCGAGAAGGGAATACTCGGACCGGAGATGATGCAGGTCTTCCGTCGACAGGCCCACCGGTTCGGTGCGGAGTCACGCTATGAGTATATCTCCTCAATCGACTTCTCTTCTCGTCCCTTCAAAGTGGAGAGCGACCGAGGGACAAAGCTTTCGGCCGATGCGGTCATTGTGGCAACCGGCGCCTCGGCAAGGCTGCTTGGTCTCCCTTCGGAGGAGAAATACATGGGGTACGGCGTCTCGGCCTGCGCGACGTGCGACGGATTTTTCTTCCGTGATCAGGAGGTGATCGTTGTCGGCGGGGGAGACACGGCGATGGAGGAAGCCAACTACCTGACCCGGTTCTGCCGGAAGGTGACGATTATCCATCGTCGCGACGAGTTCCGGGCTTCGAAGATCATGGCCGATCGTGCCCTGGCCAACAAGAAGGTCGAGGTGATCTGGGATACGGTGATCGAGGAAATCATCGGAGAGGATCAGCCGGTGAAAAAAGTGACCGGAGTGATGCTCCGCCATTTGAAGACCGGCGAGACAAGCGAGATGCCGATTGACGGAGTCTTCATCGCCATCGGTCACCGACCGAACACCGATCTGTTTACCGGCGTGCTTGATATGGATGAGAACGGGTATCTGGAGGTCGCCCCCGGAACGACCTACACGAACATCGAAGGAGTCTTTGCCGCCGGAGATGTGCAGGATCACGTCTACCGGCAGGCGGTTACCGCTGCCGGCAGCGGTTGCATGGCGGCGATCGATGCCGAACGGTGGCTTGAAATTCAGGAGTATGAAGGGCGGGTTGCTCTGGAGTCGTAGAGGTCTGAAACGATCAATCTATTTATCAGAAATATCCATGACGAGCGAAGAACTACACCGCGAAATCACAGCCAGAGTCTCGGATCGTTTCGATCCGGCCGCCTACAGGCAGAGTGGAGAAAAAACGGTACGATCCTGTTCGGAGTGCCGCGACGCCTACGAGGCGGAACTTGAGCGAAAGATGGTTGTGCGGCAACGGTATGCAGATACGGGGCCGGTCGCAACCGTTCCCGATGCAATGGAGCGGAGTCTGGAGGCGATCTCCCGCGCCGAAACACGCCGCCGTTCCTCCTACCGTCGTCGCTCAAAGCGTTCGGGGGCAGGGGTTCCGCTGTTGATTCTGCTGGCGTTGATTCTGGGACTTGGGGCCTATATCGTTCTGTTCGATGACGCTCCGGAGCAACCCGCGCCGGTTTCCGGAACTTCTCCCTCCTCTTCTTCGGGTACCGCGATTCCGGCACCGACCCGCAGGTCGACCGGTCCGGTCAACCTCTTCAATCAGGCTATTGCCAACTACGAAAGCTTCATGTCCGGAAATCTGCAGGTGGAGTATGAGGAGAACGCGTTGGCGAGTCTCAAGACGGTCTTCGCAGAGCAGGGCGTTCCCCCTCTTTCCTTCACCGGCGTTTCGATGCCGCTGGCCGGAGGTGTCGTCAGCGAGCGGGGGGGAGTCAAGCTTCCTCATCTTCTGTACCGGGACGGAGAATCCCGTCTCTACCTGACGGAGATACCTCTGGCAACGCTGAAAGAGGGGAAGGGGTTCTACGTGACCGAAGATGTGCTTGCGCAGATCGAGGTGGGAGAACCGATCTGGATGGAGGCATCGGCCAAGGGGAATCTTGTGATGTACAGAAAAGGAGATGACGTGATTGTTGCGGTTGCCAACCGTTCAAGTGCCGACCTGAAGTCATTGCTCGGATTGTAGGCTGATGTCCTTCCGGCAATTTCAGATTCCGGATCGCGTCCTCGGCCCGATACTTGTAGAGCACATATATTCTTGATTATTGACGGAACAGTCCAGATGAAGCGATCAATACCCAGTCTTTTCGTTCCTTGGATAGCGGTGACCGTTGCGCTGTCTGTAGTATCGTGCGGTTTGAACAAGAATGGCGGCCAGGAGAACGACACCGGGGATGTCGAGGTGACGGAAGGGAAGGAGACCGCGACGACGGAGAACCGGAGCGGTCCGGCTTCACGGATCGGCACGATTCAAAGCGTGACCGGAGACGTGTTGCCGTCGCTGGAAAATGGTGATTTCTCTTCGGCTTTGGTTGCGGCTCCCGGCTTCTCATGGAAGAACGGGGCGGGGGAGGAAGGATCGCTGGAGAGTTATCGAGGGAAGGTCGTCATGCTGAACTTCTGGGGAACCTGGTGTCCTCCCTGCCGTCGCGAACTTCCCGACATCGTCAAGCTGCGGAACGAACTGGGACCAAAAGGTTTCGAGGTGCTCGGCATTGCTCTGGAACGTCCGATCAGCGGCAGGACAGTGGAGGAACATCTGGCCGACTTCGCCGAGGCGAACGATCTCGACTACCCGATGCTCCTCGGCAGTCCGGAACTGGTGGAACGCTACGGCAGTTCTCCCTATGTTCCGACCACATTCATCGTCGATCGCGAAGGCCGGATCTCTTCGGTTCTCGTTGGTGGAAAATCGGAAGAGGAATTCCGCAAGGCGATCGAAGCGGTTCTGTAGAAAAACGGCGAATCAAGGATAAGCGAAAGTTCTCTTTCTCCCGATATGCCATATCACACAATCCGCCGCGGCGGACGCAAAGAGCAAAGACACAACGCTAAAATCTCAAAGCTGATAGCCCAATGCCGATAGCTGATAGCCCAAAGCCGATAGCTGATAGCCCAAAGCCGATAGCTGATAGCTAAAATCCGATGAACCCAGAACATACCGGCACACCATCAACTTCTCCATCTCCTCTTTCCGCCTCCCGCCGCTCCCTGATCCGTTTGCTGGCGCGAAGGAAAAAGCGCAGAGAGCACGGATTATTTCTTGCCGAA
>CAMLOB010000239.1 GCA_946481475.1 uncultured Chlorobiota bacterium
GCCGGAACCTATATCCTCCATTTCAGAAGCGGTCAGTTCTCCGCCACCCGCCGTCTGGAAGTGCGCCGATGATTTTCCATCCTCCGTTTGTGGAAATAATCGTAGACTTGACCGGTTCAATATCCTGAAGAAAAACTTCATGCGGACGTTTCCGGAAAAATGGGATGTGAGGGGATGCGTCCCCTTTCCGGTCTGTCCGTATTCCGATGTCAATTCCGTTTTGTGGTATGGCGATCCTTCGTTCAATTATTTTCAGTGTGCTGCTTGTTCTGCCGGCGAGTTCCTTCCTTGCGGCGCAGGAAGAGGCTGACGGGCTGATCTTCTTTGATGCGCTTTCCTTTGCCAACAAGGCCGAGATTCCTTCCGGTCGGGTCGATCTCTACGTCGCCATTCCCTACGCCGCTCTGGACTTCACGCGCGGAGCCGACGGGTTCTCCGCCCGCTATCGCATCCGGCTTCTGCTGAAGCAGGGAGAACGAACGGTCTACGATACGACCTGGACACGGTCGGTGACGACGACCGATTATGACCGGACGACCGGAGCCGTTCAGGTCTTTGAATTTTTCCAGCAGCGGATTCCGGTGGAGCCGGGGGAGTACGCAGCCCGCCTTGAGATGCTCGATTACGGAACGAATATGAGCAGCGTGGCAAACAGAACGGTGAATGTCATCGATTTTTCCCGCTACGAGTTTGCGCTGAGCGGGCTGATGCTGGTGAGCAAGATTCGTGAGAACGCGTCGGGGCATACCATCTCTCCCCTTCTCTCAAGCAACGTCAGTCTGGTGAAAGACTGGTACTTCGTCTTCTTCGAAGCCTACAACTATACCGAGGGGACGGAGTTCGACGTGACCGCTCTCTACAGGTCGCGCGACGGTGAGATCGCCTGGAGCGAAACGTGGGAGAAGGAGATGCCGAAAGGACGAAGCCAGCAGTGGCTGCGAATGCCGGTTGAAGGGTTCGGCAAGGGAGACTATATCGTCGAGGTCTTTGCCGTCCCGCAGGGAGACCCGACCGATACGCTTGCGGCGGCGAAGCGTCAGATCTCCTTCCGGGGAACGGCCGAGGGGATGCCGTTGAGCGAGGCGGAGCTGATCGAGAAGATCAAAAAGCTCCGGTACGTCGCCACGCAGAGCGAGATCGATTTCATTGAAGATGGAGGAACGTTCGCCGAGAAACGGCGGCGGTATGCGGAATTCTGGAACGACCGTGATCCCACGCCCGGTACCCCCGCAAACGAAGCCATGCTCGAATATTTCCGGCGGATCGACTACGCAAACAAGAACTATCGCAGCTACGCCGAGGGATGGCTGACCGATATGGGACGGGTCTACATCGTCTACGGTCCACCCGACCGGGTCGACCGTGATCCCTTCGCCTCCGACGGCAGACCGCGCGAGACGTGGGAATACTACGGGCGCCGTCTCAGCCTCCTCTTCGTCGACCAGACCGGCTTCGGCGACTTCCGCCTGCAGACGCCGGTGCCCCTGTCGGAGAAGTACAGATATTGAGAGAGTGTATCGGTAGGGGGCAAAACCTTTGCCCCACCCGGATTGAAGTGCAAATGCCGATTGTCGATTTGCGAATAACCGGGGTAGTCGTCGGGTTTATCCCGACGTCGGGTGCGTGCGAGCAGTGTCGAAGTGAAGAGCGTACGGTCGAAGCCGTACAGCGACTATGTAGTTCGAGAGGTGAAGAAAGATGAAGGCCCTTGATAAAAACCGTCGATGACAACAGGACAAGCCCTTCACATTGCGCACCTTCTTGAAGAGAAAGGCGTTCGTTTCGAACCCGGCCTGAGTGACGGGGAAACGGAACGTGTCCGACAACGGTTCGGCCTCCGGTTTCCTCCCGATCTATCATGCTTTCTTCAGACCGCGCTGCCGGTATCAAACGGGGTTGTCGACTGGAGAAAAGGGTTGATGTCGGAAGCAAAAAGGGAAAAGATTCAGGCACGACTCGACTGGCCCCGGGAAGGCGTTCTCTTCGATCTGCGTCATAATGATTTTTGGTTTGATCGATGGGGAGAAAAGCCTGATATGGAGGAGCGGATTGCTCTTGCCGAACGACATCTCCGCTCCTGTCCGACGCTGATTCCGATCTACAGTCATCGCTACATCCCCGAACAACCCCACACAGCCGGGAATCCGGTCTTCTCGGTCTATCAGACGGATATTATCTATTACGGCTCTGATCTGATCTCCTATCTGGTCCACGAATTCGGCATCGTTCTGCCGTCCGAGTGGATGTCTCCGCGAAGTTCCGGGACATTCGTTGAGTTCTGGAGTGATATGATAGACTTGTAGAGTACATAACGTATTCCTATTCCGGCGGACTTCTTCTTCAAGAACTTTCCGATCCTGTTTGCCGGGAACAGACCAACAGATGTTTATTGATACCGACGTTCAGCTTTATGTCCGAACACCAGCATGAAATACTTCTGCGGCGAACGATCCACGTATCGCCCGATCGGCTCTGGAACGCCTGGGCCGATTCCGCCGAACTTGCCGAATGGTTTACCGACAAGGCGGAGCAGGACTTCCGGGTCGGCGGGCGCTACCGCAACAGTGACGGCGATGAGGGGGAGTTTCTGGAGATCGTGCCGGATGAGAAAATCGTCTTCACGTGGGAACAACCCGATTATGCTCCCGGGGGGATCGTTACCCTTCACTTCCGCCGCCTGAGCGAGGAAGCCTCCGAACTCCTTCTGCATCACACCCGGATTGCCTGCGATGACGAGGCCGATCTCCGCATTGCCTGGAACTGGGCTCTCGACTCGCTCGCAGCCTGGCTTGAGCGTGCAGAAAAACTTGATTACGAGGTCTGGGCCGTCGGTCGGGGGACGTAAGCCCTGCGATCTTTTTTTTCTTTCGCTCTCCTTCCTGCAACAACCGCGACTTTCGCAGAGTCTTATGCAGTTGTGTATCAACAACAGGATGAAGGAGAAAGGGAAGCGATGTCGGACAATCAGGTAACCAATCCGTCTCCATGCAACGAGAAGGTACAACCGACAGGAGCCGGGAATGATGGAGATGAAGAGAGAGGAAGTGGGGGATATGAGCATCGTGTGGAGGTGCGGCCGAATCCCCTGACCGCTCACAGCAAACTGATCGTGCAGCTCTATCGGGGTGAATACGTGCGGGCCGAACTCTACGATATCGGCGGCCAGCGGATGGAACGGCTGTTTGAAGGATATATGGAGGCCGGGGAGTTCCGGATTCCCATAAAACGCAATCTGCTCCATACCGATACCTGTATCTGTATCGTGGAGATTGCCGGACGGAAGTACCATCAGGTGTTGACGTCGGAGGGGTGAGCTGTCAGCAGTGAGGAGATCAGCGATGAGCCGTGAGCTTTCAGCGATGAGGGGCGTCTTGGCGTGAAGTGTTCAGAATCGGAGAGATCACGATAAACCGTCAGCTACAGCGTCGCTCCGACTGTTCTTCCCCGTCTCTTGCCGGTCCGGTTGTTCGACAATGCACTCATCCACTCTCCCACTCATCCACTCCCGCACTTTCCCGTAGATTCCTATCATGATCGTATTCTATTCCGACACGTTTGCCTTTCCTCTTCCGGAGGGACACCGATTCCCGATTGCCAAGTACCGGAAACTGCGTGAGAAGCTTGTGCGGGAACATTCCGGTTCATTCTCCTTTGTCGAGGCTCCGTTGCTGGAGCCGGAGGAGTTGTTTGTTGCGCACGATGCGGCCTACGTGCTGAACTTTTTTGCCGGCAGGCTTGATCCGAAAACGATTCGTCGTATCGGTCTTCCGTGGAGTCCGGAGTTTGCGCGGCGGACGCTGGCCTCGGCCGGGGGGACGGTGGCGGCGGCGGAGCAGGGGCTGAAGGAGGGAATCGCCGGAAATCTTGCGGGAGGAACCCATCATGCCTTCGGCGATTACGGCGAAGGATTCTGCGTCTTCAACGACATCGCCGTTGCCGGATTGAAGCTGCTTGCCGAAGAGCGTGTGGGTCGCGTCGGCATCGTTGATCTTGATGTGCATCAGGGGAACGGAACGGCGGCGATACTTGCCGGTGACGAGCGTTTCTTTCTGCTCGACATGTACGGTCGCCACAACTATCCCTTCAGAAAGGTTCCGGCTACGCTTGAAGTTCCCCTTGATAACGAAACCGGCGATGACGAATATCTTTCCCTTCTCGAACAGGCGCTTCCTCGTCTGCTGAGCTTCGGTCCGGATATCATCTTCTATCAGGCCGGTGTCGATGTGCTGGCGGATGACGCTCTCGGCAAGCTGTCGCTGACACACGCCGGGGTGGCCGAGCGTGACCGGATGGTGCTTCGCGCCGCCGCCGAATACGGAGTCCCGATGGTTCTGACGCTTGGCGGCGGATACTCGAAGCCGATCGATGCCTCCGTGGAAGCCTATGCGGGAACCTATCAGGCTGCGGCGGAAATCTTCGGCATACTGACCTGACCCTTCGTGGACCCTTGGTGTCCGCCGCGGCGGATCGTGTCTTTGTGGTGAGATTCCCCCTTGTCGGGATTTACCACAAAGCCACAAAGGACACGAAGAAACCACAAAGGTCTTTGCGTCTTTTTCCTTTGCGTGAGTCTGACTCATCCCCGGTAACGGTGGAATCGGGAGAGTGTATGTACGGACCAACCGACACCATTGCAAAAGGGACATGAACAGACTTCACTCGCTCTTTCTCCTCTTCCTTGGCATTCCGGCGATCCTCTTCGCCAACATGGCCAGTCCGACTCAACCGGGCGATCCTCTGGGGGAGCCTTCTCCATTCCTCGATTCGATTCGTGTGCTCCACGAAGATCTGGAGATCGACATGAGGCCGTGCGCATCCGGAAGTCCGGTCAGAATAACGGCATCCTACAGCCTGTTCAACTCCGGGCGGGAGGAAGACCTCGATCTTGTCTTCATCGCCGGCAGACTCCACGATTCGGGGAGAGGAATGACGATCCGTCTGGACGGTCACCCGATTACCGGGCGACTTGCCGACACACTCTTCATGCCGGAGTCGTGGGGGCTTCCCCGATACACGCCCGGCTTTGAGGATTTCGACATCCCTTACGAGGTCTACTATCAAACTCCTCTTGAATATTACAGTGGGGACTTCGGAACAGTTCCGGCAACGGCTCCGCCGCTGAACTCGGCCGTTCTTTTCACGCTTCGGCTGGAGCCGGGAGAGCACGTAATTACGGTGGATTATCTCGCCATGCCTTCCAGCATTGCGGACTATTCCTTTTCGATCTACAACTGGCAGCTCGGCTACGTTCTGGCTCCGGCCAGGGAATGGGGAGGATTCGACAGTCTTGATATCACTGTGTTGTTACCCTCAGGCTGGGAGGCCCGAAGCTATCCGGAGATGGAGGAGTGGGGAAATTCGCTTCGGGGAGCGTGGTCCGGTGTTCCTGCCGATGCCGTTGCCTTGATTACCCGGCATCAGCTTTCCGGATTTGAACAATGGTTTGTCGGTCTTGAAGATACTCTGTTCACGATCTGTCTGCTCCTATCCATACTCCTTCCGTTATTGATCGGTATTCGGCAGGGGAGGCTGCTTGCCGTTCAGGGCAAATCCGTTTACAAAGGAGTTGTGCCCCTGTTGTTTCAGATCGGGATCATAGAACTTCTGCTCTGCCTTCTTCTGTCTGGAAATCAGTCGGCTGTTTCAGCCATCTACGGCAATCAGGAGCTCCCTTCATACTCGTTTCTTGTCTTTATCGGCATAGTCTTTACTGCTCTTGCAGGAACAATCTTTTCACCCCTTGCGTTATGGATAAGCATGAGGATCGTCCGCGCCCGTTTGAAAACGCAACGTTATGCCAACCGTGAGCAGGATTCATTGCCGTGAATAACCGGCGATATGCGTTGACCAATTCACCGATCCCTCCTATCTTCCGACCGCCCGAAAGAGTGGGGCGGATCGCAGGGGAGAGGGGATGAGGTTTCACCCGGGGATCCGCATCGTATCAGTCATCTTAACCAGAGGAAGAAATCCGTGGCAAACGATACAGCCGCCGTCGAACAGCTTCAGAACGCTTATCAGTCGATCCGCAGGGAGATCGGCAAGGTAATTGTGGGACAGGAAGAGGTCGTGGAGCAACTCCTGATCTCACTGCTGGCCCGCGGCCACTGTCTGCTGGTCGGCGTTCCCGGCCTGGCCAAAACGCTCCTGATCCGGACGCTGGCCGAGTCGCTCGATCTCTCCTTCAGTCGCGTGCAGTTCACACCCGATCTGATGCCGTCGGACATTACCGGAACCGAAGTGATCGAGGAGAACCGGACGACCGGAGAGAAGGAGTTCCGCTTCGTAAAGGGACCGATCTTCGCCAACATCGTTCTGGCCGACGAGATCAACCGGACGCCGCCGAAGACGCAGGCCGCCCTGCTGGAATCGATGCAGGAACACCGGGTGACGGCAGCCGGACATACCTATCATCTGCCGGAACCCTTCTTTGTTCTGGCGACGCAGAACCCGATCGAGCAGGAGGGAACCTATCCGCTGCCGGAGGCGCA
>CAMLOB010000240.1 GCA_946481475.1 uncultured Chlorobiota bacterium
GAATCTGACGGTTAATCCAAGACTGTCTCCGGGCAAAAGCGGCGTTGGCAGCGAAGGAGAATTCAGCAGGACAAAATCCGGAGAAGAAATCGTCAGGGCGGATATTGCAATCGGCTCGGTCCCGACGTTTCTGATCGCCGAGGTCACCGTCGAATCGGTTGTGCTTCCCGGCTTCACCCGACCGAAGTCGATCGGGGCTCCGTCAATCGTGGCGTTCGTTCCCAAACCGCTCAATACCAGAACGAGACTCTCCCCGTTCAGGGCATTGCTCTCTATCAGAAGCTCGGCTGTCCGACGTCCGGCGACAAAGGGTGTAAAGTCGAACGTCAGCGGAAGAGAATCACCCGGAGAGAGCGTGAGGGGAAGATTGATATCGTGCAGAACGAAATCTCCCGTTGAGTTCGCACGGACCTGAATGTTTTCGATTATCACATCCTCCTCGCCGATGTTGATCAATCCCCTGCCGATCGTAAAAGGGCGGGTTGTCCCCGTCGAGGTCGGGGGGGCGAATAAGGTCTGCGCCGCCGGTTCCAGAACCGGTCCCGAAGAGACCACGGTAAATTCCACCGGTTCCGAATAACCGGTCAGCTCCTCTTCCGCCGTCGTCCCGACTGCACGAAAGTGATAGGTCCGTCCCCGTTCCAGACCGGTTATGGTAAGCATATTCCCCTCGGTATAACCCACAAATTTTTCTTCCTGCGTCCCCTCACGTTGATACACATAGTACCTGAAGATGTCGCCGCGACCGAAAACGGTCATCTTCAGCAGGACCGAATCCGTCTTGAAGTTGTTCCGGTCTTCCGTCCAGAGATAGGGAGCAGCCGACCGGCCGTTCCAGGGGAACCGGAAGACACGATAGGAGAACGTGTTGGTATCGAGGAAGATCTCGAATGCCCGGGATCCGTCGGACCGAACCTCCGTCGCAATCCGCTTGCGCAAACCTTCCCGGACAAAGCCCCAGCCGATCATCGTGTTGCCGTTCGGCAACCGCTGTGCATTTCCCATGGCCGGACTGAAGTTCTGCGGACCTTCGGAATATTCCCAGACGAGCTGCGCGGTCATCTCTTCCTCGTCCAGCACATATTCCACCGCGCGGCTGAACGGAGGCGAATGCGTGCTGCCGTTATCAAACAGCGAGATATTTCCGTTATCAAGTCTGCGGATATCATGCTGTCGGGAGAATCCGTCCGGATCATCGATAAACGTGAACTGATTCCGCTTTCCTCCCAGTCGCCAGATGATGTCTCCGGTCCCCCGATCGATCTTGGTCACTTCATCCATGTGTCGACTGGAGATCAGAAGATTTCCGTCCTGATCCTGCTCGACGGCATTGCCGTGAACGTAATCGATAAATTCCGCCGTCAGATCGATGCCGTCGGCCGCATCGGTGAAGGCGAAATGATCCCAGCTTCGCCACTCGAAGACCACATTGTGCGAGGCATCCTGTTCCTGGATAACATACCCGGTAACCAGCGCATTGGGATTGCCTCCCGGCACGTACTGACTCATGTCGATGTACTGATCATCATAGCTCATCAACAACGCATGTCCGTTCGGCAGAAGCTGCAGGCCGTGCAGATCGGTACTGTAGCCGTTCTTCATCTTCCACAGATTCACTCTGGTGTAGGTGGAATCCAGTTCGACAAATCCCCTGACCGATGCGGAGTTATCGAAATAGGTCAGCGTTCCGGTCGGCTGCACCTTCAGATCGAAGACGCCGCCGGGGGCACGACGGTAGAACAGCGGAGCTCCGTCGTTATCCAGAATCAGAGCATAGCCGATATGCCATTCCTCGAACCCGTGGAACGGGGCGATGAACAGACTCCCCTCCTCCGGATTGTCGAGCGTCGTGATGTCGTACCACGGATAGTCTCCGGGCAAAAAAGGAGGAGCCGAAGAGAGCCGGGTTCCCTTTACCTTCTCTTCCGGTTCCCTGCGGGCACCGTCGGCAATCCCGGGATACCGATCATCTTCCGCGAACATGTTCCGAAGAGAAAAGATGGAACTGGAATTCCGGGTGGTCGATGTCCTGAAAGAGTAAGCAAGAGAAGGGATTCCTCCTCCCCCTATTCGTACCTCCACAATCTCGTTCGAAGCGAAGGGAGTCGTTGGAGTGAACACAATCGTCCTTTTATCATCGGCAACCGTAACGGTCCCTGTATGCTCACCGCTCCGGCTGCCGACAACATGCAGGTAGGTCTCAACAGCTTCCGGAGTAAGGGAAAGCATACCGTCCGGACGGAGAATGATGGAAGTCTCCGGAGGAACAAATCCGGCATCGGGTCTGGGAGAAAGGAACAGGAACTGTCGGTCGATTTGCGGCGACTGGGAGCGAGCTTCGATATGAAGAAGGAAAAGGGAAAGGACCAACAGGAACGCGGCGTGAGAATGTCTGCTACTCATACGGGTAGATTCAATCGGAATTGATAAATGGGAACACAGAGGAGTGATAATATTATCTTTTTTTCCATTTCACAAAGGGAAGCTGTTCTTCCCCTTCCCGGTGTTCGAACCGACGATTTCCCCGGACTGAACGAAACGGTCATATCGCTCAGAGAAACGCTGCAGCGGCAAAACGGCGGACCCGCCGAAGCGGATCCGCCGTCATCCTTGCCGAAGGGTGCAGGAACACTCATCGAAGCAATGTCAGCGAACTCGCGCAACGATCCGGGCCGACCACCACTTGTACGATATACCTCCCGCTTCCCACCCGTTCGCCCCGGTCATCCGTGCCGTTCCACAGAATTCCGGTCTCCTCTCCGGCAGCAAGCATCTCCTTCATCCGACGTACGGTCCTTCCCTGCACGTCGACGATACTGATCTCCGCCTCTGCCGTAACGAGGGAGGTAATCACAAGGACCTCTCCCTCCTGCTGCGAAATCGAACGAACGGAAAGGCGAGAGGGGAGAAGATCGGTCCCGGCGACGCTGTTCACATTATCGCCGGTGCCGTTCAGCCGTATGTCGAGCGGAGTCGGTTCGGCATCGGAGACGACACGCAGGGTACCCTCCCGCAATCCGATTTCCGCCGGGACAAAGCGGATCCTCAGCGCAAGACTCTCTCCCGGAGCAATCGTGATCGGAAGAGAAGGGGGATTGAGGATGGCGAATTCATCCGGCGTCACCGAGAGTGAGGTAATCACCAGGGGCGTCGTGCCGATATTCCTGATGATGTTCTCCACAGTCGAATCGACCTTCACTCCCGGCTTCACCCGACCGAACCGGACGTCGGTACCGGCAATCGAGGAGTGCACACCGGTGCCGACAAAGCGAACTATTCGCGACGTATCGTTCACCGCGTTGCTCCGGATAGTCAACGCACCGTTGCGGGTTCCTTCGGCCGACGGAGTGAAGTCGAGAACCAGATCGGCACTCTCTCCCG
This sequence comes from uncultured Chlorobiota bacterium, assembly GCA_946481475.1. Next base: position 3,382 of record CAMLOB010000240.1, read on the forward strand.
GCGGTACGATCAGCGGGAAGGTCAGGCCTCCTCCGATCCTGAAATCTCCGCTGTGCGCTCCTCCCCGCACCAGTTCCTTGATCACCAGCGGCTCTTCCCCCGTATTCGCGAAAAACCCCGGGAACCGATAGGATCCCTTCGTTCCGACTTTCGTGACCGGAACGGTAAGGTTTGATCCGGGGGGAACGAAGATCGGCCCGATCGGCAGAATCGTGAAGCGTATCCACTCGCTGCTCCCGGTCTCCTCTCCGGCACCGGTAACGCCGACTGCGCGGAAGAGATAGCTCTTCCCTCTCTCCAGATTCCGGACCGTCAGGGTATTCCCTTCCGTCGAATCGAACAACCGTTCCGATGCCGGATAATCCCACCGCCAGATGCGATACCTGAGGATATCGTCTCTGCCGAACATCATCATCTTCAATTCGACGGTGTCGGTCGTTGTCCGGTCCGGATCTTCGATCCAGAGATAGGGAAGAACCGAACGTCCCTGCCAGGGGAAGCGGAATGCACGGTAGGAGACGATGGAGGTATCCATCAGAATCTCGAAGACGATCTCTCCGTCAGTAGTTACCTCAGTCGCCACAATTTTCCGGTCACCGGCCAGCGGGAATCCCCATCCGATCATTGTATTGCCGTTCGGCAACCGCTGTGCGCTCCCCATCGCAAAGCTGTAGCGTTCGGTCCCCTTCGGATACTTCCAGACCAGTTTCGCCGTTTTGTTGACCTCATCCAGTTCATACTCGACTGCGCGGGAGAAGAGAGGAGAATGGGTATTGCCGTTATCGAAGAGAGTGATGTTGCCGTTCGGCAGTCTGCGGATATCGTGCTGGTGCGAGATGTGAACGGTATCGTTCAGGAAGGTAAACTGATTGTTCTCCCCGCCGAGACGCCAGATAATATCGCCGGTCTGCCGATTGATCTTCGTAATCTCGTTCAGGTGTCTGCTCGAGAGGAGGATGTGGCCGTCATAGTCACGTTCAAATGCGTTGGCATGGACGTAATCGATCTGCTTCCCCTTCAGGTCGACAGTACCGACCGCATCGGTGATCTTGAAGTGATCCCAGCTCCGCCACTCGAAAACCACATTCTTCGATGCATCCAGCTCCTGAATCACCAGACCGGTCACTTCCGCATTCGGATCTCCTCCCTGCACGATCAGGCTCATGTCAACCGTTTGCGCGTCGTAACTCATCAGCAGGGCATGACCGTCCGGCAGCAATTGCAGGTCGTGCCCGTCGGTCAGGTAGCCGTTCTTCATTTTCCACGTATTCACCGTCTGGTAGGTCGAGTCAAGCACGACATACTCTCCCGGACCGGAATTGAAGTAACTCAGCACGCCGGTCGGTTGTTTCTTGAAATCGAGTGCGGAGAAGGGGAGCCGCCGATAGAAGACCGGATCTCCCTTGCTGTCGAGAATCAGAAGGTAGGGAAGACCGAAGCCGGAGAAGGAGACCGGAGAAAGAAAGATGTGTCCCTCTCCCTGACCGTCGCCAAGCGTCAGATCAAATCTCGGGTAATCTCCGGGGACGAAAACGTTTGTCCCACGGGCAAGGGTCGGCTCTTCATGTTCTTTCCGGTCGGTCCGCGGAATTGCCCCCTCTCCCTTTTCTCCAATCGCCATGCTCTCCTGATGGAGTCGTGAGAGCATCGATTCTTTCGCACGTGACCTGGCTTCCTTCGACGTCTGAAACGCAAAGCTCAACGCATCGGTACGCCGTCCGTCCCGCATGTGAATTCCCTCGCGGGCGTAGACGATCACCTGCTCATCGTAAGCGAAAGGTTCGTCGGGAGTGAAGATGATGGTCTGCCGGTCATCGGCAATCACAACGCTTCCGGTATGATCGCCGCTGATGCCGCCGGTAACGCGGATCAGATCACGCAACTCATCCGGTGTGCTCCGGAGCTCCCCCCCGGGACGAAGAACAATGGAAGTGACCGGCGGCACAAACCCGGCGTCGGGACGGGGAGCGGTAAACTGGAAGCGACCGTCAAGTTCCTGCGCGGGAAGACCCTCTCGGGCGGCAATAACTGCAATGATGACAAGAAGGGATTGAAGTACTCTCAGGTGTTGTCTCATGATGTGATTCCGGGTATTGTGAACGATGTGCTTGATTCGGTGAAGGGTATCTCCGTGGTTATTTGCAGTTGATGCGGGCACGTTTTTCCCTACTCCCTTTCTCCTCCCTATCTTTGCCGTTTCCTTTCAGCAACAGGGGTCATCAGGTCATACAGTCTGTCCATGTCCATTTTAGAAGCCATTCTCATCGGCATTGTCCAGGGTCTGAGCGAGTTTCTGCCGATCAGTTCCACCGCCCACATGACGCTTGCGGGGCGGGCGCTGGGATTGATCGAATCGCCCGAAAGCTGGACGGCCTTCATCGCCGTCGTGCAGCTCGGCACGCTTGCCGCCGTGTTGGCCTACTTCCGTCGCGATATCTTTCTGATCATGCGGGACTTCCTGCGGGAGAGTCTGCAACGCAAACCCTTCCGCCATCAGTCGATCAACGCACGCATGGGGTGGTACATCATCATCGGCACGATCCCGATCGCCGTTGTCGGTCTGCTGGCAAAGGACTTCATCGAAGGAGCCTTTACGAAGAACCTGATCGTGATCGGCTCCAGCCTCTTCCTGCTCGGGATCATTCTGGAGATCGCCGAGCGGACCGGGAAGTTCGAGCGGGAGATCGACCGGACGACCGTCGGCGACGCCGTCTGGGTCGGTCTGGCCCAGGTCATGGCTCTGATCCCCGGTTCTTCCCGTTCCGGCACCACGATTACCGCCGGTATGTTTCTCGGCCTTAAACGGGAAGCGGCTGCCCGGTTCAGTTTTCTTCTTTCAATTCCGGCCATCGGGGCAAGCGGCATTCTTGAAATCTTCGAGGCCGTCAAGCATCTCGACTCCTCCGGCATCGCTGCGCTGATCACGGCCACCGTTGTTGCCGGTCTCAGCGGCTATCTCTGCATCGCTCTGCTCCTTCGCTACCTCCGTACCCGGACAACCCGGATCTTCGTCTTCTATCGTTGCCTGTTGGGGGGTGGAATACTTGTTGCGATTCTGTTGAAGTGGATAGAGCCGTAGAGTCGAGAGTCGAGAGTCGAGAGTCGAGAG
>CAMLOB010000241.1 GCA_946481475.1 uncultured Chlorobiota bacterium
AATCGAACCCGTATTTCTGATTCATAGTCAGGTGCTTTACCACAAGCAGTATGTATGCCCTTCAGGTCAGGGCGCGAGAGTCTCCTGCAGCTAAAAACTTATTGCTGATAGCTCATCGCCGATAGCTCATTGCTGATAGCTCACCGCTGACAGCTCACGCAAAGTTGATCCGGGACCGGATGAGGGTAGAGTGTTCCCCCACCCGGCGCCGGACGCTCATCTTCCTCAGACTCCCTGCAACGCCCTGTCGGGACGCACGGGGAGTCCGGTCTCCATAATCTCCATCAGCAACTCCAGTCGCGACGGCCGCGTCAGCAGAGGGATCAGGTTCGGCAGTGCGTAGTAATCACCGGCGAACGTGAGGGTCTCCACACGGGCACCTGCATTACGGAGTGAACGCTGCACAAGGTCAGCGGCTCCACCCACCCGGACGATCAGGACATCGAGAGGGATGTTCATCTTCTCCCTGTATGTCTTCCAGGCATCGGCGATGGTCGGATGAGTATTCTCACCTTCGTCGGTGACGATGATGATCTGCTCAACCCGAATCCCCTTCAGGCGCATCGCCTCGACACCGCATCCCACACTTGTGGCACCGCCGGCACCGATCCCTCTGAAGGCTCGCTCCCAGTCGCTCGGCTCGTTCCCTTCGGCCTTCACCGGATAGGGCATCGTATCGAAGGCAAAGACGTGCAGTTCGTTCCGGGCAATACCGGAGACCATTGCGGCAATCCGCTTGCCGATGTCAATCGCCTGCTCCATCGAAGCCGACTTGTCCACCAGAAGGGCTGTGGGCCGCGTGATCTCCCCCCGACTTCTCACCTGTTCGTCAGTGATCTTCTCCAGCCGGGCACGGGTCTCCCCGTCCAGATCAACGGCATTCGCCGCCACCTGCGCCTTGAACGCCGAGATACGACTGTCCTTCTCCGCCTCCTTCAGCTTCCCGTCGACAAGAGCCTTCACCTCGCTGTGGTCGAACGCACCCCGCCGCTTCAGCGAACCGATGTTGTTCACCACCTCGGCCGGAGACATCCCGTCGATCAGGGCAACCAGAACCGCCGGAGTCAGACCGCCGACGGCACCGACCGCAATGCTCCAGGGGATCCGATACCCGGCGATTATCCGGGCCTGTTCAGCCGGATCATCCGTCTTCGCCAGCACCTTCAGCTTCCAGGGAAGACTCCCCTCGGGCGGATCGTTCCGGAAGAGTATCCGGTCCGCCCGCTCCGACGGCCGGATATGCAGACCGGCATAGAGCGACTTCATCCCCTTGCGTCCCCGCAGAGCCGCTCCGTCGAAGAAGTCCGGGTCGGCCTCACGCGCCCGCAGATACCGCTCGACGGCGGTACGGGCTGAGCGGGGAACCTTGCCGATATGCTCCTTCATGAACCGGACGATCCGCGCAACCTGATAGGGCGGGAACTCCTGAAGCAGAACGAATCCCGCATCCCGATGCTCCGGCATTGCACTTGCCAGCAGGTTGGCCGTGAAGACCTCCTTGTGGTCCCGCACATCCCCGTTTCGCCGGTACCAGACGGCCAGGCGTCCGTAGAAGAGAGGATCAAGTTCCATCATGTCGCGATGGATACCGGCCACGAGTCCCAGATCACGGTGCGGCGAGGTCAGGATACTGTCCAGCATCTCCAGCCGCAGATCCCTCTCGTTCCGCTCACGCGGCGTCAGGATAGCATCCTGCCGGGTTGCGCTCGGTCCGGTCCCGGAAGTCGTTGTCCGGTTCTCCTGCGATCCGTTTCCGATTCTGCTCAGGAAGTTTCTCAGCCGATTCATGTCGTCACCTCATTCGGTTTACGGTGATGATTGTTCTGTTTGCTTCTTCGTTGATTCAGTCAGCGATTACTTTCTTCGATCATCTCTATCCTCAGTCCCACCCCGATCCGCCGGAAGTGACTGCGTATCGTGTGCATGTCCATGATTTCCTTTTCCGTATGTGTGATTCTTTCCGTTTCGCTTCATCATTCCCTTCACCTTCGAAAAGCCGAAGGGTTTTCCCGTCTGCTTCTGCGCGATATTCCCTCTGCTTGTCGGATGTCTCATCTCTATTCCTCCCTCTATGGATTTCTGATGATGGACGGGATAGCGACATGGGCTGGAGAATTTCTCCGGCTCCGGTCTTTCTATCCCTTCTCTCTGAAGTAATAGTTTCTCGGTGCTCCGTCATAGCGTTTCGATTTCATGCAGCAGCGTTTGAAACCGGCGACCCGAATTGCAGGGGCACGGATCATTTCGTCCCAGCTTCTCACTCAGTTCCTTGTCACCGTGGACAATCCGGACCCCACGCTTTACCCCGGTCTCCGATGGATATCCTTTGCGCCGCTTGCTCATCACTTCAAAAGCACGGCTCGTCTTCACTGAACCGCATCCCCCTTTTCCTGTTCATCACACACCTCCTGGATGTCTTCCGGCTACACACCTTCCGATCCTCATCCAACATTTTTAATTTTGCTTTTTTAATTAAAGACATACTTCTCCCGTCTCGCTTGATAAGTATTTTTTATCAAGCGAATGATAACAACTACGATTGAGGAACTTTTACGAGAACGCGTTACGGCAAGAGAGTGGGTCGGCGGATCGGGATGATCGCGGGATCATCTCTTCTCCTATCCGTAGACCGCTTCCGGCCGCACCGTCAGCTCTCCGCCGGGTCGCCGATCTATCACGTAGAGATCAAGCTCACCGACCGGCAGATCAAAGTATCGCGCCAGCGCAGCCTTGATCCGTTCGTCGTTATCCTCTCTCCGGAGGTTCAGACTCCGCATCTCCAGATCGTATGATTTTCCTCGAAAACGGACGTGAATCATGATTTTCACCTTTGGCGTTTTGGTATTGAACGGGATTTCAGACAAAGAAAAAGCCCACCTTCGTTTGGTCTCGAAGGTGGGCTTCACAAGAATCTTGTAAAGGCAACTACTGTTCAGCAGTTCCACCTCCGGTTGCGGACAAATCATTGACCGGACGCGTTCTTTCCATACCGCTTGCGGGCGATATGCGACCGGTCTGTTGCTGATATGGTTTTCCTGTGAAGATCATTGTTCCGCTTGTCTGTCGCGCTGCGGCGACGGTGAAACTGCTGTTGTTTTATTCAAGGGCTGCAAAGATAGTATATCTTTACTACGTGAGGCAACCTTTATTTAATTTAATTTTCTTCATCGTTCCATCAACACTGGAACGGAGCCGGGAACACGATGCGAGGGAGAAAGGTTACACCGCTCCGAAGTTTTCCGGCTCCGATATAGAATTCCCTCATCATCCCGCCCGCTACTCCACAATCACCTTCCGGATTTCAAAGCCGATCTCCTCATCGATCAATCCCCGGTTCCAGTCGATATCAACCTTCACAGGGAATCCTTTTGACGCGTCATAGGCCGCCGTGATGCTGTCGGCCGGCTTGTCGCGAGCTTCCCGAATCAGATCGAACAGACCGTCAATTGTCCGGAAGTCCTCCCGTTGCCACGCCCACTCGTTTTCGTAGGCTTCTTCGGACTCAAGGTTGACAATCCGGAACACAGTGTCGTTCCGCACCGTGACCTCTACCCAGTCGTTGATGCGGGTGCAGAAGCACCGCCAGCGGAACTCGTAGCGGTAGTTGTGATAGCCGTTCCCCTCCCAACGTTCCAGACTCTTCTCGTAGGAATCGGTGGTCTCGGTCGGGACCAGAATAAGGCTGTCTTCATCCTTGCAGGAGATGAAAGCGGAGAGCAGCAGAATGAACGGAATCAGGCAGAGGCGTTTCATAGTTCTCTCGGTTTGCTGGTTTCAGAACTGATCGGCAAGGCAACCTCTTCCATTGCCGATGTGATGCGGTTTCAACGTTTACCGGAACGCAAGGGCAGGGACACAAAAAGGGATCGCGGAGTTCCATTATTACTTATCACTGTGACGGCGAAAAACGGATGCCCCCGCAAACCGGCTGTGGAGGAGAACCACGAACCGGCGCGGGGACATTGAAATGCTGATCGGTTGTTATCAATTCTTCCGCAGGAGCCTATCTCGGATCCTGCCAGACAAGTTTTCTGTTGCCTGCCGTTGTTCCGAAATCAGGGCAACGTCCGTCGCCATGTCCGGCAATTCCTCCGTCCGGACTGCAGATCACGTTCCCCTCTTCGTCATACAGAACGCTGAATATATCACAGCAGATCGGCGGACGGTAGTAGACGATCTCTCCCTGGTAGGTATACTGCCAGATCGACTCAGGCGGATTGGCCGCCGGTCTGCTCTTGATCGCCGCAATCGTATCCTGCAACCAGTTCGGAACTCCTCCGCCGTTTCCGATCTGGTAGTACAGCGTCCAGATATCTCCACTATGCAGGTCGTTGATCGTCAGCCGGATCAGACCGTCGGTCCTTCCGGTTACCTCCTTCCACCGTTCCTTCAGGGGCGTCAGATCAAATCGTATGTCTTCGGTAATCAACGCCTCGCAGGCATCCCCGTTGGCATTGTGATAAAGGTAGGCGTTCACCGGAGTACCGGTTCCGTGATTCAGATCCAATCCCCCCGTCGCAATCGTCAAAGGACCCATCAGCGTGAAGTCATGCTGCTCGCATCCACCGGCGTACTGCACTCTCAGATCAATCCGGTCACCGGTAATCGAGGCGTTCAGCACCTTGTAGGGATCGCTGCTCTTCAGCCGGATCTCCTCCAGTCTGTAGAGAACGATCGGTTCACTATCCCCCCCCTGCTGATCCTTGCGCACGAAATACAAGGCCCGATCCCTGTCCCCCTCATCGTCACCGTAGTAGATATAGAGAGTGGCCTTGGTAGCCTTGTAGGCAACGGATGTTTCGAGAGCGTTGTAGAACTTCGCGTCGTAGCTTCCCGACGGACAGACCAGAGCAATTTGCGGGGCCGGATTGAAGAAGGAAATCTTTCCCTCGTCGGTATGGGAATACTGATAGGCATACCCCTTGCAGTCGGCCATTCCCGCAGCATCTCCCGTTCCGAAGGTCAATGTAAAGGTCTGATCATCCGGTACCTTGTCAAGCTGCACCGCACTTCCGTTCTGCCGCTGGAAGCCGACCAGTCTCCACTCGGCTCCGAGCAGAGCATCGATAGAAACGGCGCTGGAATCGGTGGAGTTGTTCCCCCCGTTGTTCCCCCCGTGATCGGGATAGATCGTGCTGTCACGGCAGGCTCCCAGAACAAGAGCGAACAGCAACGGGAGCCACAGTATTGTTGAGTACTTTTTCATGATGTGATTATCCCTTGTAATTACTCAGAGTTGTTGTTAATCAATACGCCAGATGAATTTTGCCGCCACACCGGTGTGCATGTCGTGCAGCGAGATCTCCACGTCCCCTTCCGTCTTCCCCGTTACCTCCTTCCACCTGTTTTTCAATGGAGTCAGATCGAACGCAAGTCTGTCGGTCAGCAAAGCCCGGCAGGGATCGCCATGCGAGTTGTGGGAGAGAAAGAGTGTGATCGGCGTCGGTTCCCCTTCGGGAATCGTCAACGGTCCGATAAGAAGGAAATCATGGTCGCTGCATCCACCGGAATACTCTGCCTGCAGCCTCAACTCATCTCCATACATCCCCGGAGTCAGAATGGAGAACCGATCGCTCGCAGCCAGGTTGACGACCTCAAGCTGCATCAGTTCGATCACACCGGTCCTGTCGGCTGCAGCCCTTGTAAAGAGAAGCGATCCGGTATTGTCACCGTAAAAAATCCGGAGTGTTGAACTGCCCAATTCATATCGCTCAGCAGCCAGGATGGCATCGGCATAGTGCCGGTCCAGACTCTCGTCTCCGCAGTACATCTCGGTGGCGATAAAATCCGTAAACGCAATGCGATGATTCTCTCCTGCCTTATAGGCCACACCATAGCTGTTGCAGTGGTTCATGCCGCCGGCATTCCCTTCACCGTTGAACGTCAGACCGTACTCCTGTCCGTCGGGAACACGGTCGCTCCGGACGATCTTCTCCCCTTCTCTGGTCTCGAATGCTGCGAGTTGCCATTCCACACCGTAGACATCGGCAATCATTTTCCCTTTATCGTCTCCGTCGGAGTTATGCGGAGGATAGAGACCGCCGTCCCTGCACGCCTGAACGGACAGGAACAGGGGAAGAAGTGCCAGAAACAGTACTACTCTTTTCTCACAGATATACATCGGCTTCTCTTTCCGGATCTTCATTATCATCTCTCTTCCTTTCATGATTCTTTTTGATGTCGTTGCGAAAACGGAACTGTCCCAGCCGGTTGCCGACACCTCGTCACTCTTTTCCCTCACTCACAAAACATCCCTTCTTTCTTTCCGGTTCAGAGCGTATACGTTACGTTCCTGATCTCTCCACTGTACCGATCAGGGGGATGGCTTTGCAAAGAGCAACGACCAGGAGTTGCCATCATACAAGATGCCAACAATTGAAAGGAAGTTTATCCAATAGTCCAAAGGTATTCATTCATGTGAAGTGATTGTTATTCTCTGAAGGAAAGGCCGGCTGAGCAGTAGGTTAATATCACAAAATATC
>CAMLOB010000242.1 GCA_946481475.1 uncultured Chlorobiota bacterium
GACTCCCGACTCCCGACTCCCGACTCCCGACTCCCGACTCCCGACTCCCGACTCCTGCCCTACTCACCGGCAAGCCGGAGAATGCCCCCGCTCAACCGAAGCATCTGCAGTTCGAGTAATGCCTTGTCGTACTCGGCCTGCACCAGACGACTTTCCGCTTCGATCAACGCGGTCTGCGCCAGCCGGACCTCGAACGGTGTGACCGCTCCAAGTTCAAGCCGGTCCGAAGCAAGCCGCATGTTCTCCGCCGCTCCGGCAATTCTGCTCCGTTCGTAGGCGACCAGACGACTCTGCCCTTCGTAGCGTTGGTATAGCGTCTCGAACTCCGCCTCCGCCTCGGCTACCGCTTCGGCATAGCGCAACTCGCTCTCGCGAATGCTCAGCTCCGCCTGGTCCAGCCGACCACTGGTGGCGAAACCGTTGAAAATATTCCAGGTCGCGCTCAGTCCGTAATTCAGACCTGATGTGCGGTTGGAGAGAAGGAAACCTGCGTCGGCGTTCGATCCGACGAAGTCATAGCCGACGTTCAGCGAGACCAGAGGATAGAGTTCCGATTGCACCAGTTTCCGGGAACGTCCGGCCTGCTCAATAGCCAGTCTTGCGCTCTGCACGGCTGTGTTCGTTTCCAGAATACGTTGGCGCAGTTCTTCGCGAGCCGGAAGAGGGATGCCGGTGCCGATCGAATCGGCGGGGACAAACGGGGTCAGAGGAGAGCGGTTCAGCAGACGGTTGAGCCGGATCTTTGCGTCGGCCAGCGTCAGTTCGCTTCTGAGGAGTGTCGCGCTGTCGGCGTCGAGATCGACCTGGGCCTGCGTCAGTTCGAAGCGGATCGAGGCCCCGGTCTCCACCCGGTCCTGCGCCAGATCCCGCCGAAGAGTCGAAAGGCGAATAGACTCCTCCGTCGTCCCGATCAATTCCTGAAGCAGAAGAATATCAAGCCATGAGAGGGCGATCTCCGTGGCGATTCGTTCCCGTTCATCCCGTTCGGCAACTTCGTTCAACGCCGTTTCTCCTTCCAGCAGATCAAGCCGTCGCCACGAGGCGAATCCGTCGAAGACTCTCCAGTCGGCATCGATCCCGAAAGAGTAGCCGCTGGAGACCGCTCCGCTCCGCTCGGTGATCTCGCCGCTGACGAATTCCTGACGTGTGTTGTTCAGGCTTCCGGTCAACCCGCCGTAGAGATCGACTTCCGGCAGAAGTCCGGCCGCTCCGGGCGTGGCCCCCTCCCGTGCCCGTTCGGTCTGCAACGAGGCGATCTCTCCCCGCCGGTTTTGCGCCAGTCCGATCCGGACCGCTTCGCGCAGCGTCAGAGCTTCTTCCTGAGCCGCTGCCCCGACCGGATCGAACAGGGGCGGAAGGAGGAGCACAAAGAGAAAAGGAAGAAGTTTCTTCCATCCTGAAAGACTCGACGCGGTATATGGCGAACGTCTGCTCATGATTCTATCGCGACAGGTTGATGTTCTTCTTCTTGTGTGATTTCCGATTCATCCAGAGGGATGGCCCGCAGCCGCTTGCCGGTGAAGAATGAATAGATGCCCGGCACCACAAAGAGTGTCAGCAGCGTTGCGACGATGAGTCCGCCGACAAGGACGATACCCATCGAGACGCGACTCTCGGCTCCGGCCCCCAGCGAGAGGGCAATCGGCAGGGCGCCGAGGATCGTTGAAAGACTTGTCATCAGGATCGGGCGGAAGCGGGCGGTGGATGCGTCGATGATCGCCTCGGCAATATCGAGTCCGGCCTCGCGCCGCTGGTTGGCGAACTCCACAATCAGGATGCCGTTCTTTGTGACCAGACCGATCAGCATGATCATGCCGATCTGGCTGAAGATGTTCAATGTCTGCTCGAAATACCAGAGGGAGAGGAGTGCTCCGGTCAGGGCCAGAGGGACCGTGAAGAGAATAATCATCGGATCGCGGAAGCTCTCGAACTGTGCGGCCAGCGCAAGGTAGATCAGCAGCAGAGCCAGCATGAAGGCGAAGATGAGACTCGACGAACTTTCCACAAAATCCCGCGACGTTCCGGTCAGCGATGTGCTGAAAGAATCATCCAGCACTGCGTCGGCAATCCGCTCCATCTCTTCGATGCCGTCCCCGAGGGAATATCCGTCGGCAAGTCCGGCCGAAACGGTTGCCGAGACGTAGCGGTTGAACCGGTAGAGCTGTGGCGGACGGCTCTCCTCTTCGGTGTCGATCAGATTGTCAAGCTGGATCATCTCTCCCCGGTTGTTCCGCAGGAAGATCGAGTGGAGATCGACCGGATCGTTCCGGTCCTCCTTTGCAAGCTGACCGATCACCTGATACTGCTTGCCGTTCATTGTGAAGTATCCCATCCGTCCGTCGCTCAGAGCCACCTGAAGGGCCTGGGCGACGTCGAGCATCGAGACGCCGAGGACGCGGGCCTTCTCCCTGTCGACCGATACCCGCAGCTCCGGCTTGTTGAACTTCAGATCGATATCGACGATGTTGAAGACATCGCTTTCTCCGGCGGTCTCCAGAAACTGCGGCAGTTTTTCAGTCAGACGTTCGAAGTTCGGTGCCTGGATCACGAACTGGACCGGCAATCCTCCCCGGCGTCCTCCGATCGTCTGTTCCTCCGAGAAAAAGGCTCGCGCCCCCGGCAGGTTCCGGGCCAGACCGTTCAATTGTCCGGCAATCTGACTTTGCGAACGCTCCCGCTCATCCGGTTGGGTCAGGATGATCCGCATGAAACCGGAGTTCACCGAACTGGAGGCGCCGAAGCCGGGGGAGGTAACCGAAATGATTGCGGCGATTTCCGGGACGGAGTCCCGGACCAGACCGATCATCCGGTCCATATACTCATCCATGTACTCGAAGGTGGCCCCCTCCGGAGCGGTCGCGAACATCCGGACGCCGCTCCTGTCCTCAAGCGGGGCAAGTTCCGAGGGGAGAGAAGTGATGAAAAACCAGATAAGGAAACCGCAGGCCGCCACAATCGGAAAGACCAGCCATCGGTGACGCATGAATCCTTCCAGAAGGGAACGATAACCTTCAGCCAGAGAGCGGAAGAAGGGTTCGGTCCGGTTGTAGAACCAGCTATGCCGTCCCTGCTTCAGCAGTCGGGTGGCCAGCATCGGCGTCAGCGTCAGGGCGACGAAGGAGGAGATGATCACCGCACCGGCCAGGACCACGCCGAACTCCCTGAAGAGGCGACCGGTCAGTCCCTCAAGGAACATCACCGGCATGAAGACCGCCGCCAGGGCGACTGTTGTGGCGATTACCGCGAAGAAGATCTCCTTGCTCCCCTGCAATCCGGCCTGAAGCGGAGACATTCCCTCTTCAACCTTTGTGTAGATATTTTCAAGGACGACAATCGCATCGTCGACGACCAGACCGATGGCCAGGACGATGCCGAGGAGGGTCAGGACATTGATCGAGAAACCTGCGGCCAGCATGATGAAAAACGTTCCGATCAGCGACACGGGGATAACGACTGTCGGGATGATCGTCGTCCGGAAATCCCGAAGGAAGAGGAAGATGACCAGAACCACAAGGCCGAAGGCGATGAAGATCGTCTGCATCACCTCGTCGATCGAATCACGGATATAGGTTGTCGTGTCGAAGCCGATGCCGAGCTGGATATCCTCCGGCAGATCTTTCTTGATCTCCTCCAGCCGTTCATAGAATTCGTCGACGATGGCGATGTTGTTCGCACCCGGTTGCGGGATCAGCACCACGCCGATCATCGGTTTCCCGTCACGCTTCAGTACCGTCCGCTCGTTTTCCGGTCCGTACCGGGCCTCCCCGATATCGCGCAGACGGACGATCGCGCCGTTCCGTTCGCTGATGATCAGATTATTGAACTCCTCCGGCGTCGAGAGGCGACCGACGGTCCTGACCGAAAGCTCGGTATTCTTCCCTTCGATCCGTCCGGTCGGAAGCTCCACGTTCTCCCGGTTCAGGGCGGTTGCCACATCGGTCAGCGACAATCCGAGAGCGGTCAGTCGGGCCGGGTCCAGACTGATCCGCATCGAGTAGCGTTTCTCTCCCCAGATCGCCACGCTGCTGACGCCCGGAATCGTCTGGAGACGTTCTTTGAAAAGATTGATCCCGATCTCGGTCAGTTCCAGCGGATCGCGCGAATCGCCGGCGACGTTCAGGAAGACGATCGGTCCGGCGTCGGCGTCCGATTTTGAAACGATGGGATTATCGACGTCCGGGGGAAGATTCCGCTGGGCGCGGGAGACACGGTCGCGCACATCGTTTGCGGCCGTCTCCAGATCAATATCAAGTGTGAACTCGATGGTGATCGTGCTGCGGCTCTCGCGACTGACCGAGGTGATCGTCCGGATACCGGCGATGCCGTTGACCGATTCCTCGATCGGTTCGGTGATCTGCGATTCGATGATGTCGGCATTTGCCCCCGGATAGCTTGTCGAGACGGTGATGACCGGCGGATCGACCGACGGATATTCGCGGACTCCGAGACGGGTGAAGCCGATCACGCCGAAAAGAATGATGACGAGCGACAGCACCGTTGCAAGTACGGGGCGTCGTATACTCAGTGATGAGAGACTCATGAATCAAGCGTTTGTATGAGTGTTCCGTGTCGGCAATCAGACGGTAGTGTGGAGATCATCCGCCGTCGCCGGATGTGTAAGCGGTGGAAATCACCGGCAGGACCGGACTTCCCGGCCGCACCGTCTGGAGTCCTTCGATGATGATCGTATCTCCCGATTCCAGTCCTTCGGAGACCTCGATGAAGGATTCCGAGCGTGATCCTGTCGTGACCGGCTGCGGCGTTGCCTTCCCTTCGCGGATCACCATCACCTGCTGACCCTCCATCGTCGGGATCAAACCCTGTGTCGGAATAATCGGAAGAGATCTCGACGTACCGGTCGGCATTTCGACGGCGGCGAACTGACCGGGAAGAATGTCCCGGTTTCCGTTCGGGCTGGTTGCGCGGACCCGTCGTGTTCGTGTGGAAGGATCGACGCCGGCCTCAACGGCATAGACCCGGGCGGTGCGGCGTCCCGAAACTCCGTCGACGGTGTAGTGAAAGACCGTGCCGGGCGTTACCCGAAGAGCGTAGGATTCCGGAATCGAAAATTCCAGTTTGAGCGGATCCAGATCGTAGATCGTCGTCAGCGTCGTCGACGGGGTGACGTAGGCCCCCACGCTGACCTGACGCAGACCGACGCGACCGGAGAAGGGGGCGCGGATCACCGTCTTCTCTATCTGGGCTTTCAGCAGAGCGATATCAGCCCGGGCTACCTCCAGCTCGTTGACGGCCACTTCGTACTCCGCCGGGCTTACCCCGTTTCGCTCCAGAAGAGCGGACTTCCTCTTTTCGTTCAGTTCGGCCAGCTTCAGACGACTTTCGGCTTTGCTGAGTGATGCCTGCAACTCCGCGTCGTTCAGCTTTGCCAGTACCGCTCCCTGCGACACGTGCTGACCTTCGTTGAAGTTGATGTGGGTGATCTTTCCGGATACCTCGCTGGTAATTCCGGTCTGTTCGTTCGGCAGGAGCGTTCCGGCCAGGGTGATCGGCGTGCTGGTCTTTCCGGTCTGCACCACGTAGGCGACGACACGGGCAGGGGCTCCCCCTCCTTTTCCTCTTCCGGGGGGAGCATTATTTCCGGAACCGCTATCTTCGTCTCCGGCAAGATCGATCTTGGGGAGGGCAAGCACGACGACAACGATCAGCAAAACGCCGACGGCGATCCATCGGACGGCACGATGTTTTGTTCGACTTTCGGTCGAAGATTCCATAGATATTCTTTTCCGGTTCGTATGATTTCTCGACATGCCGGTGATTCTGCCCCGCAGTAAGAAGGGGCAGCGACGGGCCGAAGTGGGATACTGAACGAATTGCGTTAGACATTGGCCGGGATGATATGATTCCGAATTCATCGGTTCCCGGCCACATTTTTCGTGCTCGATAAGACCTGCTCCCTGACGAACAAGTCTGTTGCAACGTGGATTTTTTCCTGATTAAAGACTGATGACACAACAAGAGCGGACTCCACAGACCGGGAGTCTGTCCGGCAGGTTGCGCCGGGCGGAAAGGAACGGAAGAAAGCCGAAGGAAAAAGAAACGTTTCATCTCGAGAAGAGAGCCGTCACCTGGTTGCTTCTGGCTCCGTGGATTCTGACCCTGCTGATGTTCTGGGGATATCCGCTTCTCTACTCGCTCTACATGAGCTTTACCGAATATCGGACCCTTTCCGGACAGGTGACCTGGATCGGCGCGGCAAACTACGAGCGACTGGTTGGTGATCCGGTCTTCTGGAAAGCTCTGGCGAACACTTCGATATTCGTTGTGGGGACGATTCCGTTCACCACGATCTTTGCCGTTCTTCTGGCGGTGATGCTGAATCGGAACATTGTGCTGAAAGGATTCTATCGTTCCGCATTCTTTATCCCTTCGGTTACCGCATTGGTGGTCCTCTCGCTGATCTTCACCAATCTCTACGCTCAGGACGGCTACATCAACAGCATTCTGAACCTGT
>CAMLOB010000243.1 GCA_946481475.1 uncultured Chlorobiota bacterium
CCAAAAGCAGGAAGAAGCCGACTGCCGTCAGTGCAAACCGTCTGTAGATTCTGAAATTCATATGCGTTGTTGTTCCTGTCATTGAAGTACCTGCAACTGTCCGCTCAGGATATCTTTCCGTTCTCCGGAGAACGCCTCAATCCGGTAGTAGTAGACACCCGGACTGAACTCTTGTCCGTCGATTCTCACCCTCTGCTCACCGGTTTCCCTCACTCCCGCATCCCGCTGCCATATCGATCTGCCGAGTGCGTCGACAATCTCTACGCGCACGCGTGACGGCGATGAGAGAGAAAATTCGATTGCGGTCTCGGACGAGAATGGATTCGGGCTGACCAGACTACCAGCTAACAGTCCGACGCCTCCCCTCCTCTCATTATCAACTACGGTCGAAGTAATGGAGTCGACAATGAGAATCATCCCTCCCATATAGGGCTGTCGTGGACAGGCGTAGTACACCGTATCCGGGTGCTGTTCATCCGGCGTCACCTCAAACCAACTATTGATGTTGCTGTAGTTGATATTCCGTTCGAATGCACCATTTGATCCGCCGATAGGGATTGTATAAATGGTCGGATTGTAGTCATCAAAAGGCTCCTCTTCAAACTGGAATCGGTATGTTTTTCCCCGTTCCAGCACCAGTGTCTTCCCTTCAACACCGTCAACCGCAAATCCCAGTGAGTATCCCATATCATAGAAGGGATGCGCCGGAGTCTTGGTCACCAGCGTCATCATGAACGTATCGGCACGCTCTGCCGAAGCCGGGAAAGCCAAAAGCAGGAAGAAGCCGACTGCCGTCAGTGCAAACCGTCTGTAGATTCTGAATTTCATATACGTTGTTGTTCGTGGTCGGCAGGAGCACAACGCTCTGCCGTTTCTCTTCCGGTAATTCTATGTCCTCTGTCTTGTACTACTTGTCCGTCTCGAAACTCTCCGGATCGATTCCCAATTCTTCAAGAACGGCATCCCCTTCGTTTCGAACGCTCTCCATCCGCCGCTCAATCTTCTGCCGCTCTTCTTCAGTCCCTACCTCCTTTCGCTCCTTGAGCAGTTGCTTGTACTCCTCGGCCAACTGACGGTAATGATCCAGCCGTGCAAGCTGCTCCGGACGCAACTCGGAGAACTTGCCGGATTTTTTCTTCACAAGATCATCGAGAGTTTCGGGGGAGGTTCCAACGATCGTGAATGTACTGTGTTCCAATCCTGCGGAGATGTTCAGGAGATCAACATCGTTGAGGGTCGAGATTCCATTCTGCAGGCCGCTCCCCTCTTGGCTTCCTGTCGATGTGGGATACGTCGGATAGGGATCTCCATCACCGAGCCAGTCCCGCTCAACTCCGGGTATGTACCCGTACGCATCCCCTGCCGTCCGAACTCCCCGTGCCGTTTCGATCTTCGAGAAGTAGGGACGCCCTTCAGCGTTAAAGCCGGGATAGAGGCCGAAGTTATCCTCATCGAAAACGGCGGCAATCCGGTAGGTGGCGGAGTCATAGACCGTGCCGGTGACGACCGCATCGTACGGCTGGAGCTTGATATCATCAACCCATACCGTATCGGTACCGAGATTGAACAGGCTGAAGAAGATGGTATCTCCTACATCATACCGATCATCCAGATAGGTCGTGGATAATACCTGATCATGCAAGACCCAGTCTCCGGCTCGGGCCCGTTCGGTAAAAAAGAACGTAGTAGAGGCAGGGGGAATATCACCGACGATACCAACAGTTCCATTGACGGGATCGGGCTTGATCCATAAACGAACATACGCCCCCTTCTCGAGTACCTGTTGTGAGGCAACGATCGCGACCGTACACTCCGTGGTATCCCCCGGCACCACCATCAGAGACTTCTTTCCGGCATGTACAGGATTATCGGATATTTCACCTCCGAAATCTCCAACGGCATACATCTCAAAGCTCTCGAATGCCGCTGAATTCTCCTCAGCGTTCCATACGGAATAGACCGGGAGCAATTCTCCGTCATCTCCATAATCAAATACTGTGAAGCTGGTTCGTCCCAGCATGTCGACCCCCTTGTAGGGCACGTTGTGTCTGTTGATGCCGGTAATTTCTCCCGGACTGAACCACTTCGTGGTGTCGGAGGTGGAAGGATCGCCCGGATTAAAGAATGAGAAGTCATTCCAGACACCGCCATCGTCGTGGATCCAGTCTCCGGCGACCGGGTCACTTGAAGGTTTGACATCGGTGCGGTAGACCCAGGAACGCCGGTGGGACCACCGTCCCCGTTCACCGGTCTCGAAAGGATTGGGGTTGCCGACTCCGGCGTACGCGACGCCGCCACCATCCCAGTCGACCGTGTCGCTGAACTCGCCTGCGGATGCCGCTATCACTCCCCCCATGGTCAGCAACGGAGGATCATCAGTGCAGAAGGTGAAGTTCAGCACGCGTTGGGAGCGATCGTTCAGACCGACGTTACGGTACACGATCTGTCCGGTGTTGTCCAGCGAGAACCATCCTCCCTCATCTCCGACAACGATCGTGTCGCCGTAGCTCGACATCGTGATGAAGATCGTGTCGACCGAACCGGCTGTTGTGAAGCTCCAGGACTCTCCGAGGATCCCGACTGTCGTGCAAGTTCCCGTCGTATAGTGCCGAACCTTCAGGCCGGGATCAATCGTTGTGGAATCGAGCGTACCGGAACCGGCGAGCAGAAACGCGTTGAGCGTGTCGACCAGAGCCTGCCGTGCGGCAATATCTCCCCCGGTCCGGTTCATGCCGGAAGCAACGGCAACTTCCTCCGGAGTCTCGCCATACGTGACGACGTTGCCGTATGTAGCGGCAGGAACATTCTCACGGCCGCTTCCGATCACCTCGACAAAGACCGGTCCCAACGTATCCAGTTCTGCCGGTGAGTCGTTGTAGTTGTCGGAGGGGAACAGCCAGACAATGTTCCCGTCGACCTCATCAACATGATAGACCCCGGCCCCCGCAAGGGGCTCTACCTCCGTATCGGGCAGGATCGTCAGCTCCAGAAGATCACCCCGACCAAGCTTTCGCAACCACGTCATCTCGCTCCCGCCGGGGAAATCGATGTAGTACCGACCACTCTGTATTCCCTTCCGAATCGGGTGATCTCCCTCCAGGCGAATGAGAGCACCTTCATTCCCGGCAGTCTGGCCGAACTCCGGAATCGTCTCGTCAACCGGAAGCGAGTAGGCATTGTATATCCCCACGTGAGCACCTGCCCCCATTGCCAGTTCAAGTCCGTCGAAGCCGTCGCGGGACCGGGTGATGAGCGGGGCGCCCGAGCCGGGATCGAAGGCGATGTTCTCTTCATAGTTATAGTTGCCGTCGGCATAGGAGAGAACACCCTTGACGATGGAGGGATAGTAGATCACCTTCGACGTCACGTGCGTGTTCACCTCCGTGTTGTTGACCGCAACGTACGGCATACCGCAGAGGAAGAAGAACCCGGCATCCCCCTCGATCTTGAAATCATCAAGATAGGAGCCGTTCTTCCGCGTGGCATGCACAATCTCCATAGTCTTGCCGAGCGTGCCGTAGCGAATCGAATCGCCGGCCCGATAGAGCAGAGGGATCGAATCTCCGGGCTGATAGTAGAGATACTCCATCGACGCCGATGTAAGCCAGTTGTCGGGATAGGGGGTGTAGGCCCTGCCGTTTGCCAGAGTCCGCCGCTGCCGACCGTGCATGTTGTTGAGGATAAAACGGTAGCCCTGTGTCAAATACATCAGGAATTCCGTCTGGCGATAGATCAGCAGATTCTCGAACAGCGGGAAAGTCTTGTAATCGTCGGAACGAACGTCGGTATAATCGATGGCCTTGCCGAGACCATCGTAACGGACATCATACGGGAAGTCCCGATAGGTCCAGAAGTCCTTGACGGAGAAACCGGTTGCCGAAGCTCCCTGGTGGATAGGATGAACGGCAACACGACTATACCCGATTGAGGCTGAAGGGAGCAGAGATTCACCGATCGGTCCCTCGTTCCGGTCTCGATCGCGTCCGGAGAGGACCTTCCCCTCAAGCTCCTCCCCCGCCTCCCGCTTGAGGAAGTCGACCAGAGCGTTCTCATCCCGGATCAACCCCGGCTCGTTGGCCGCCACCCCGCTACTCAGGACCTCGTTCCGCTCCTGATCGTACTGTTCGTAGTGATACTCGGCCCCGAAAAGGATGGAGTCTCCCTCAAGTCCCGGATCGTAGGAGAGCAGACGCTTCACGCGCAGCCCCCCTCCCCGCTTCGGCGTGATCATCGGAATGCGGATGTAGGAATGATCATAGTCGAGATCCTTGCAGTAGTCACCCTTGTTGAAATCAGGGTGACGGCTCTTGAGCATCCCCACCATCTCATGATCTTCGGAGAGATAGTCCACCCCCTCGTTCGGACCAAGTTTTCCGCGCTTCCGTTTCCGGACGAAGTCATAGCAGAGTTGGCGTGGGGTACCATGCTCAGTGTTATCTCCTCTCAACCTTACGTACAGGGCATATGATGTATCGGCCCCCCCACTCACTACCACATCGACGCCGACCTGATTGATATCGGCATATCCCTGCAAGTACTCGGAATTGTAGACAGGATCGGTAACGCCGGCGGTCTCCCCTTTCAAGGCATAGAGGAATCGGAACATGAGTTTTCCGCTCTCCACCTCCTCAATCGACTCCCGGATCTTCTGCACCTGTGTAAAGTCGGTGGAATCCACTCCGATATCGGAAAGTCGCAGGTAGTACTTGTTCGACAGCTCTTGGTCATATGACTCCTGTTCAAAGCCTCCCCCCGCCACCTCAACCAACGAGACCATCGCCATCGCAGGCTTGTCGTGTACAAACGCATAGTCGTCTTCTTCGTACTGAATCCGGAGTTCGCCACCCAACGGTGAGCGAATCCACTTCAACTGCCAGGCGGCCGGGTCCCAGTACTCCGACGTGTTCTGCGGAACGTACGGGAAAAACCTGTCAAGACGCTCGGCCCCTCCCGGATGATAGTAGCCCCACGCATCCAGATCGTACGGCGTATAGTCGGGGTTCTGCATCTCTGCGGTGAGACTGTCCGCATAGGAAGTGATATCGGGATACCGAGCCTGCATTTCCGTCGCATAATCCTCACTCGTCCTGGAGTCATAACCGAAGAACGTCGGATGGATCACGGCATTCCTGACGTTGTGGGACTCCGCCCAGACCTTGCGAAGCGTCAACATGCCGTATCTGGTTGTGGAATCGGGATGGACCGGAAGCGAGTTGGGCATGTTCGGTCGGAGTGAATAGTCGTACTCAAAGTAGACCGTTGATAGGAGGCTGTCGAGCGCACCATTACTCTTCTTCGTGTAGAGTTCAATACGATCAAGATAGCGGGCATGATTGACCCGCTGTACATCGTTGGCGAGATAATAGGCAGGAGTCCTTGTGGAATCCCCCGCCTCCAATCGATCAAGGAACACTCCGGTTTCCTGATAATTGTCTTTGCGTGATTCTTCACGGTAATCATTCCGCACAAAGACGGCCACGTGGGTTTTGGTTTCGATCCGGGAGAGATAATATCGCTCTCTCAACCCTTCGGAGTAGCCGCCGAGATCATCTTCAGGATCGGATATCTCCCCGACCGAGTATGCCAGACCTCGCATGGGTTGGCGCCAGTATCCCCAGGATGTAATTCCACTCCCGACTTTGTAATCATTCCCCTCTGCACGGTCATAGCGGAATCTCGTCCATCCTCCGAGATCATCGTTGCTTGGTCCGTCTCCTGTCAGATCAACATAATCCGGTGTGGTAACCTCGGTCAGAAGCCAGGCCACGGCATAGGGATCGGTCATCTCCTGTCCCAAAGCGGTTGAAGCCCTTGATTCATCGGTATAACTGTATGCCAGTGTGTTGTGGTGAACATTTCCGGCACTGTCGATCTTGATATTCCGCAGACCAAGCTGAAGCGATTTTTCATTGCGGACGAAAACCGGCAGACCATAGACATAGCGACTTCCGCCCTCACCGAACAGAGCGAATTCCCCGATCTGGTCGGCATACGCACTGCGGTCACGTACCCAGATTCTGGAGAAATCGTCTTTGCTATAGGATCGATAGTACTTTGCATTATTTCTGAGTTCCATCTCACCATTCGTGGTAAACCCGATATAGCCGTTACGCCCCGGGCGATCCCACTCAGGCAACTGCAGACCGATATTCGGATCAAGTATGGGGAATCGCTCTTTATCGTTGATGCCAAGGAAATCAATGACTTGAGTAAGGATGCTGCCGTCGGAGACAATCGCAGCACTACGCGGAGCATCAGTGTTGTCGTAGAGCAGATTACCTCCCATATCATTGGAGTACCTGAAGAACCAGGGTTCATCACCTGTGGTATCGAAGCGGAAGCGCGGAAGTGCATCCGGGTTTTTCCATGCTCCGGCACTGTACTCGATGTTTCCGTCTCCCCAGCGTGCGCCGACGCCCCAGACCGCTCCCCCGTCCGCCGTCGTCTCGAAGTTGTTCAC
>CAMLOB010000244.1 GCA_946481475.1 uncultured Chlorobiota bacterium
CTTCAGCAGCACCCAGGCGGCACTGATCGTGCCGACACCGGGAGACCCTCATCATTACTACATCTTCACGGCCGACTGCGGATCATACGTCGATCCACCCAATGACGGCATCAACTATTCCATTGTCGACATAACCGGAGACAACGGGCTGGGTGAAGTTACAATGAAGAACATCCTGTTGCTTGAAACGGCCACCGAGAAACTGGCAGGCATCCGTCACGGTAACGGCACGGACTTCTGGGTGGTCGCATATCAGGAGGAGACGTTCAACTATCATGCCTGGCTCGTCTCCTCAGACGGCATTTCCGATCCGGTTATCACATTCATGCTCTCTCCGTTATCAAGGGACGGTTCTACTATCGGTTATCTGAAGGCTTCCCCGAACGGACAGTGGCTGTTTGCAGTGCAAACCGGTACCGGTAAGGGGTTGCTCATGGAGTTCGACAATCTTACCGGAAGAATTACAAGGCCGATTGCCCGGTTGCCATCGTACTATGGAGCAAGTTTTTCACCCAACAGCGAATATCTTTTCGTGGCTCCTTTCACAGGTACAGGGTTAGAACGAACCGATCATTTCCTGCGTTACACAGTCTCCTCCGGTGATTCCGCAACCATCGTTGCAAGCGTGAAGTTGATCGGCAAGTTTCCCTTGAGCACGGGGATGCAATTGGCACCGGACGGAAACATTTATATCGCGCTCCCTCCGAATCGTGTCGGACTCTTTCTGGGCCCCAATTACAACTCCGTTGTCTTTCGCGATTCCGGAATCGTCTTTCCGACGAGACCGCAAACTCCCGAAAAGGGTTTTGTGACGGCTGGTCTGCCGAACTGTATCGATGGCTTCCTTCTGCCCGACACTGCCTTCGAACGGGAACGTCAAAGCAGCTACGACACCACTATTTGTCCCGGTACCCCCGTCCGTCTGCACGCATCAAAGGGGATCGGCTATCAGTGGGAGCCATCACCTGATCTCAACTGCCTGGACTGCAGAACCCCCTTTGCTTTTCCGACAACGTCGACCTCCTACTTCGTCACCATACAAACACCGTTCGGCTGTGATCTGTATGATACGGTGAATGTTATCGTTCACGATCTTCCGCCGGTTGATGCTGGTCCCGACCAGATGATTTGCGGTTCGGGGAGCATCCGACTGCGTGCCTCGGGAGGAGTGAACTATTGGTGGGATGACTCTCCCGATCTGAGCTGCATCGACTGTGCCAATCCCGTAGCAACACCGACACAGACCACTACCTACTTCGTTACCGTATGGGATGCCGAGGGATGCCAAGCCCGCGATTCAGTCACTATCACCGTGCATCCATATCCGGACATTGCAGCAGGCAACGACACGACCGTCTGTTCGGGGACCGAGGTCCGGTTATCGGCAACCGGAGGGACAGACTATCGCTGGGAAGAGTCACCTGACCTGAGTTGCACCGACTGTGCCGATCCTGTTGTTGCACCGACAGAAACCACCACCTACAGCGTCACCGGATTCAGTGTCGCGGGATGTGCAAAGAGGGATTCGGTCACGGTCTTTGTCTCCCCTCTCCCCGAACTTGCAGTTGGAGATGATCGGAAACTCTGCCGGGGAGACTCCATCCGTCTGTATGCCGAGGGGAGTACGCGTTATCTATGGGAGCCGAGCGAAGGTCTGAGTGCCGCAGACATCTCATCCCCCCTCGCCTTCCCAGCAACGACAACCACCTACAGAGTCACGACATGGAATACGCAGGGATGCGCAGCCGTCGACAGTCTGACGGTCTTCGTCAGAGACCCGCAAGTCGTTCCCCTTCGCATTGATCGCCGGTACCGCACTTACAGCGGAACACCTCTGATTATTCCGGTGGAACTCTCCGACAGCCTTTCTTCATCCGACATCACCGAACTCGACTTCGAACTGGGGTACGATCCGGATATCATGATCCCCGACCCGGACTCATTCGCGCGCCTGCTCGACGGAACGCTTCTTGAAGGATGGGATGTGGAACTCCGCGAGCATGACCGGGGCCGACTGATGCTGACGCTTCGTGCCCCGGTCGGCGCATTCCTTTCCGGCAAGGGAGATCTGCTCCGACTTGAAGCTCGACTCTATCTTTCGCGTGTGCGCGGAACCGAGCTTCCCTTCCGGCTCCGTTCATCCAGCCACTGTATCACCTTCATTGAAGAGGCCGGATATGCCGAACTTGACTCTATCTGCGGACTCAACTTCCGGCTCATCGAGGCAAACGTGGAGAAATACGTTCCGCCAACCACTTATCCGAACCCCGCACGTGATCTGCTCACGTTCGAGTTCGGTCTCGGACTCGATGGACCGGCCCGCCTCGAAGTCTTCGACGTGCAAGGACATCGGGCTGCAGTCTTGCTTGATGAACCCCTGCAGCCCGGCGGCTACAGCCTCGACTGGGATGTGCGCGATCTGCCGGCAGGCGTCTACTGGTACCGACTAACCAGCGGAAGCTGGAGTGGGGAGGGTCGATTTGTGATACGGCAGTAGCTCCGGCTTGCAAAGTCCGGCGCAAAGAGATACTTTATCGGGCAACGTTCGATGCCATACAACATCCTCCCACCCGGTTCGAGCATCCAAGACACAGAACCACGGAGTGAATCATGACCACGATTCGACGACGTGCGCTGGCTCTGGTTCCCTTCCTGGCAGCCTCGCTCTGCCTTGCTGTTTCTGTTGCTCCGGCTCAGCAATCGCACTACTATGATATCTGGTATTTCGGCTACCTGGCCGGACTGGATTTCCGATCCGGATCTCCGGTTCCGGTAAGCGGATCGCTCTATACCAACGAGGGGAGCGCATCGATCTGCAATCCCCGGACAGGCGACCTGTTGTTCTATACAGAGGGTGTCAGCATCTGGAACCGCGAGCACAAGGTGATGAAGAACGGACTGGGGTTGATGGGGCACTACAGCAGCACCCAGTCGGCACTCATCGTTCCGAAGCCGGGAAGCCCTCATCTGTTCTATGTGTTTACGGCCGAACCGGGCCCCTATATCAATGCCTCCTCGGACGGCGGTATCCGTTATTCGATGGTAGACATGGAGGGGGACAGCGGAAGGGGAGAAGTCGTCGAGAAGAATCATCTGCTTCTGGATCAGGCACTTGAGAAACTTGTTGGAGTCAGGCACTGCGACTACATGTCCTACTGGGTTATCGGGCATGAAGCGCTGACCGACCGGTTCTTTGCCTGGAAAGTATCTGTCGACGGCATCAGCCCTCCGGTCATTTCCAGTGCGGGACAGACGAACCCGGCCTCGAACTACGCTTCCTATATCGGCTCTCTGAAGGCTTCTCCGGACGGCACCCATCTCTTCTCGATCATCACCTCGGAGAAGTCGGGGGAACTGCTGCGATTCAACCCTTCCACCGGTGTCGTCGGCCCGGTCATCGCCGAACTCCCGGCAGAATACGGATCCAGTTTCTCCCCGAACAGCCGTTTTCTATACGTTCCCGCCATCCTCAATTCCGGTGGCGTTCTGACCCAGTATGATCTTGAAGCTCCCGGAGGGGTTGAGAGAAGCGGCGTTGCAATCGATACCTTCTCCGTGGGAACCAGCGCAACCGTTGCATCGGTGCAGATCGGACCGGACGGAAAAATCCATCTGTTCTATAGCACCTACTGGGGCATCGTCAACAATCCGGATCGCCCCGGG
The DNA here is from genome assembly GCA_946481475.1 of uncultured Chlorobiota bacterium. Next base: position 3,664 of record CAMLOB010000244.1, read on the forward strand.
GCGAAAAGCAATTACACCGAGCACTCCGGCGTGCACGAGGCTGCGAGCAGCGGCCCGAATTGCATCGACGGTTTCTTCGCAACCAGACCGCTTGAACCATGTATCGAATGTACCGATGCCGACTTCACACAGAGCGACATCCACATATGCATCGGCGAAACGGTCAGCTTCCGTGACCAGAGCCCCGGCAATCCCACCTCATGGTTCTGGCTGTTCGAGGGGGGAGAACCGGGTTCATCGATTCGGCAGCATCCCCCGAGTATCCGTTACGACTCGGCAGGCGAATTCCTGGTCCGGCTCATCGTATCGGACGATACGGAAGCCTGCCTGGATTCCGCAAAAGTTATCGTACACGCGCTCCCCGAAACGGATGCCGGAGCAGATCAATTGATCTGCCCCGGCGATACGATCAGACTGCAAGGGAAAGGAGCCCAAACCTTCCACTGGTCACCGTCGGAAAGTCTGAGTTGTGAAGACTGCCCCGATCCCAGAGCCTTTCCCGAGACCACAACCACCTATTATCTCCGAGGGGAAGACGAGTTCGGATGCCGGAGCATCGACAGTCTGGTTGTTGAAGTGCTGCCGGAACACATATCGGTCTCTTCCGACACGTCCATCTGCGACGGCACCAGCGTGATGTTGTACGCCGAAGGGAGAACCGACTTCCGGTGGACTCCCTCGAAGGGTCTGAGTTGCGACAATTGTCCGAACCCGGTCGCCTCCCCCGAGGAGACGACAACCTATATCGTGGAAGGGAGTCTGGACGGCGGCTGTATCAGCATCGACTCGGTCGTGGTATATGTCGGCACACCCCCCACCGTGGAGGCCGGAGAGGATCGGTTGCTCTGCATCGGCGACTCGGTACAACTCGACGGCTCCGGTCAGGGCTCCCGTGAGTGGACCCCTTCTTCCAGCCTGAGCTGCCGCGATTGTCCCCGGCCATTTGCCTTCCCGACGACATCGACCACATACTACCTTACCGTAACGAACGAGAGCGGATGTACCGGCACCGATAGTGTGAGAGTGGAGGTTGTTGGTGGGGAGATGAGGGCAAATCCGGATACCACGATCTGTCCCGGCGAGCAGGTTCAACTCCACGCCTCCGGAAGACAGAACTACCAGTGGACTCCCCGAACCGGACTGAGTTGTGATACGTGTGCCGATCCCATCGCCTCTCCTGCGGTGACAACCCACTATATAGTGGAAGGAAGCACCGGGGAATGCGTAAGCTATGATACTGTCGTCGTCACTGTACATGACATCGTTGCCGACGCAGGGACCGATACCACCATCTGCCTCGGCGACAGTCTGCAGTTCAGAGGGAGCGGTGGAACAGACTATCTCTGGATACCGGCCGACGGCATGTCCGGGGAGGATATGAGCTGCCGCAACTGTCCCGACCCCATCGTCCGACCGATACGAACCCGCACCTACCTTCTGAGAGTCACCGACTCCACCGGATGTATCGCGTGGGATTCGATCACCATCTATGTGACAAATGCAGGGACGCTTACCGCCCGCGGAGACACTTCCTTCTGTCCCGGCGGAACCGCATACCTTTCGGTTGAAGGGGCTGCAACCTATCAGTGGTCATCCTCGATCACTCCGGCTATGCTGAGCTGCAGCGATTGTCCGAACCCGATCGCCACGCCCGAGGTATCGACGACCTACTACGTGATCGGCACCAATGCCGACGGAGAGTGTCCATCGCTCGACTCGGTCACCGTCACTGTTCATCCTCTCCCCATCGCCGACGCAGGTGAAGATACCACTCTCTGTCCGGGACAAACCGTTCGGCTCCTCGCATCCGGCGGGGTTCGCTACCAATGGGACAGCACAGCCGGACTCAGTTGCCTCGACTGTCCGGATCCGCTGGCGGTTCCCGTGACGGCGACGACATACAGGGTGACCGTATACAACGATCAGGGATGTGCCGCCCGCGACTCGGTCCGGGTTGATCTCCATCCTCCTCTACTGGTGTCGGCAGGGGAAGACCAGAAGATCTGTCGCGGCGACAGTGTAATTCTCCATGCTGAAGGGGGCGTTCGTTTGCAATGGTTGCCGGAGGAATGGTTGAGTTGCACCGATTGTCCGAGCCCTCAGGCATTTCCGGAAGAGACGACAACCTATCACGTTATCGCCTGGAATGCCGAAGGGTGCGAAGCCCGCGACAGCGTGACGGTTGTTGTCCGCGAAGAGTCGGAGATCCTTCGTCTTCGTATCGGTCGCAAGTATCAGGGGTATACCGGCGAGTCACTGATCATACCGGTGGAATTGCTTGACCCGCCCGGCACAGCCGATATCACCGAGCTTGAGCTCGAGTTGAACTATGACCCCCACATTATGATCGTCGATCCGGGTTCGATCGAACGACTGCTCGACGGAACGCTCCTTGAAGGATGGGAGGTCGAAAGGGAACAGCATGAAAACGGCACACTTGTAGTGAGGCTGCGGGCTCCGGTCGGCACAACACTGACCGGAGCAGGCAATCTGCTGAAGTTTGAAGGCCGTTTGTACCTGTCCAGGGTTGCCGGAACGCTTCTGTCATTCGAGGTGCGGACACCGAACCGATGCGTCACCTTCGTTGAGGAGGCAGGATATGCGGAGCTGGATTCGATCTGCGGACTGAACTTCCGGATGATCGAGGCGAACGCAGAAAAGTACGTTCCGCCGATCGCCTACCCGAATCCGGCAACCGAGCGGGTAACGGTCGAATTCGGTCTCGGCCTTGACGGTCCTGTCCGTCTTGAAGTCTTCGACATGGGAGGAGAACGGATCGGCCTGCTTCTCGATGAA
>CAMLOB010000245.1 GCA_946481475.1 uncultured Chlorobiota bacterium
GTCGGAGTTGAAGGGAATCTTCCGTCGCGGCTGAGCCAGGTGATCGCCCTTGCACGACCGGATCCCGGATTCGATCCGAACCGGATCATCGGCGTCGGCACGTTCGTCGATTACGACGCGACCTTCCGCGTGGCCGTTATCGAAAGCACTGACGGCGGCGAAGTCTGGAGCACCGGTCAGGAACTGCCGGAGCTGATCGGATCGACCGGCAAAGTCAAACTGCTGTTTGCCGGAGATCCGGAATCGGAACTCGGACCGGTTACCGGCTTCCTCTACGGATCGAAAGGCCTGATGGTCAGCGAAAACGGAGGGGTCACCTGGACCATGCGAACCGATGCCTACAGCTTCGAGCATCTGGCAATGGCGACGCCCGAACTGGGGGCGGCAATCACCTCGGACGGTATCTACACCACCACCGACGGAGGAAGGACCTGGACGAAACGGGACGAGCGGACGCCGGAGCAGAACACATCGCTCGGCATCACTCCTCTGACGGCCGGCAATTTTGCCGCAATGTTCTCCACCAGACAGGGAGGGCACAGGAACTGGTCGTATGAACAGAGCGAATCGGCCGGAACCACATGGGTGTCGTTCGACGGAACCGGAGCCGAACGTCCGATGGACATCGGCGCCTACTGGGGGGATTCGGCAAACGTTCACGTGGTCGGACGCGCAGGCGTTATCCAGCATTCGGATGATGCCGGGCACACCTTCTCGCTTGAAAACGATTCGGTCTCCACATTTGTCGGCCTTGTCGGATACGTCGAGGCCGGACAGGATCTCGACTATCTCTACGTGATAGCTCCGGGGAACGAAGCCGGGCGCTTCTTACTCCACCGCAGACCTCCGATGAGCGTTCCATTCGAGACCGACCCGGCAATACAATCGGCCTGGCTGACGACGAATCCGGTACGCGGAGGAGAGGGCGTGCTCGGTCTGGAACTGATCGAACCGACCGGAGTGAACATCCGGCTCTACGATATGATCGGCAGACCGGTCTACGAGGAACGGCGCGAATTGTACGGCAAGGGCCAGTACCGCATCCAGCTTAACCTGAATGATCTGGCAAGCGGACGCTACACGATCGAGATCGCAACGGAGAAAGGAGCGACGAGACTCCCGCTTGTGGTTCTCAAGTAGTCGTTGCGGAATACATCCGCACAGCAAAGGCCGGAAATACTCGATGTGTTTCCGGCCTTTTGATTTCGTGAGGCATCTTTTCAAACACCCGGCACTTCACCTTCCCATGAATCTCACCTGTTGCCCGATCCTTCGTCACCTCACCCCGAACCACTCCAGCCGACTCGTCCGGGCCGTCTGGATCAGCGCGCACCACTCTCCTCCACTCCCGAAAGAGATGTCCTGAATCCGCTCCCACGGTTTCTGCGAACGGATCAGCCCCTCGGCAACCAGTTCGTGCGAAGCGATGTCGTATTCCTGTACGATGAAGGTAAAGCTCGATTCTCCGATGTTCAGATCGGGTTCCCGTATCCGCCAGACCACACCGAGACGGTTTCCACTCCGCTCCAGCTTCTGGATGTAGGCTCCGGCCGAATCCAGAATGCAGTCGCGGTCGGCATCGGTCAGCAGATGCCCCGGTCTTCCATCATAGCCGACAACTTCCGGATTGAAATACGACTTCAGCGGAATCTTCGCTCCGTCGGTCAACTGAATTTCCGAAGAGAACTGCTGCGCACACCCGTAGAGACCACTGTCGAGCACGACGACGTGACGGCCCGAGATGCCGTAGCCGAGACCGTACTTCCAGTGGACAGGATCGAGCGCGCCGATCTCCGAGACGATCTCTCCGGTCCGCAGGTCAACTCCCCAGAAGAGAGGGGCATGGTCGTAGAACTCTCTACGTCTCGGATCGCGCGGCGGGGTGACGGTCGCCGGATCGGCGGCAACCGCCGGATACCCCTTCTTGCACTCGACAAAGGCAAGCCCGCGCTCCGGATCGTATGCCGCCTGGTAAGGAATATCGCCGATCAGCGTCTCGATACTCATCGGAGGATATACAATCGGGACAAGCCGGACGATGTCGATTCTCCCGGCAACCGGGTCGATGCGGTACGTCGCCAGCACGTGCCGGCTGCCGACGGAGAGAATCGTATCCCCCTCCTCGATCCTCATGTCGACCATCGGAAGGGCGTGAAAGACGGCGATGGAATCGGGAGCCGTGAAGCCCCCTCCGATCGTCAGGACCGAAGCGCCCGTCTGCTGCAGGACGTTGCGCCAGAGAGGAAAGTCGATGGAAGAAGAGAAGGAGTGGAGGACCGAGTCGGAGGGACGCAGTTCCCCCAGAAGGTCTCCGCTTTGCATATCGAACACATATCGAACAAGAAGATCCCGGTTAACGGCCGAAGCATAGCGTTTGTCGGGACCAAGCGCAAGCCATTGCAGACTTCCGAGCATCGTCGTCGAATCATCCTTCAATGGTGCGGACTCCAGCCGAACAGCCGACCGGACCTCCCGCTCGAGAACTGCGGGGTCGTGAATCCGAACCAGACAGGATGGCCCTGCGGAGGGATCCTTGAGGATGTCTCCTCGTCCCCCCCCCTTGTTCACCCGAAGGATATCACCGACAACGGCGGAGTCGTTATTTCCCACAAACGTCGACTTGGCATAGAGGAGTTCTCCTTCCCTGCTCCAGACGGTTACCCACGGAGCCGATTCCGACAGGCCGAGCGTGTGGAACACGTCACCGGCAGTATCGATGATCAGGGGAAAGGGGAAGCGGAACTCCTGCGCGTAGCGGATAGCCCCGTAGTATCTGTTCATCCGGGCGATTCCGAGAACGTTCCCCTCCCACCCGCTCTCCCTGACCCGCCTGGCGATCTGCCCCACCAGCAACTCCCCCCGCACGAACGTTCGCGGATAGATCAGGAAAATCAGGGAAAGCTCCGTCTCCTTCCTGTCGGCCAGGAGCGTCCGGATCTCATCGGACACACCGGCAAAGGGGAAGGAGCTGACCACATCGGGAGGTTCCGGCTGTGCCGAACCTGTGTTGCCGATCAGGACAAAAAAGAGAGGAAGAAGGACGAAGAGTCCGGTCAGCGTAGTCATTGCACCACCTTTGTATGGGAGTTGGGAGTTATATCGATATCATCCGCAGCCGGGCTATCCTTTCGGTAACCTCCGGCACGTCCGGAATAGATAACGGGGAGTATCGAGCCTTCGATACTCCCCGTTTCGTACCGGACTCCTTACGGTTTGAACTCGAGGAGTGCCTCGGCAATATTCACCTGTGCAATGAAGTGCACCTGGAAATCACCGATCGGAAGCTGCATCGCGTCGTACATTCTCAGGTGGTCCTGATAGTAGGGATCCGAAGGATAGACGTTCGTCGTAATCGTCGCGCAGACAAGAGTCGACGGACCTTTACACTTGACGCCGGTCGGACCGGACTCCGACCCCCATGCCCCCTTCAGTTCAATCGTAGCCGCTTCGGAAGCGGCCGTAGCCATGAGGAAGAGGGCCGCAACGGCCAATGCAAGAGACTTGATGCGTTTCATAAGTATTCACCTTGATAATTAAGTATGAGGATTACTACCAGCCATCTGTCGCTGAAGCGCATGAACCGACTGTCTACGGGCCGTTATCTTCGCAAGTCGGATTAGAAGCAACAGACCGTTTTCACACGCATGAACAACAGATAAACAGCACATATTATCTACTACCGTTTTTTCATTCGGGATTTCTCTTCAATCCGGATGCGCTACAGCATATTCATTATTATCTGACCACGATCAATCTTCTCGCGATCACTCCCCCCTCTGCGTCGATCACCAGCAGATAATGGCCGGAGTGGAATCGGGCAATGTCGACGAATCCGGAGCCGGCTTCCGGGACCGATTCCAGCAACCTGCCCGAGAGCGTAAAGAGGGACACATCGGCATCTGGGTAGTCGCCGGACGAACCGAGCAGTCCCCGTATATCGACCGCATCTCCGGTCGTCAGCAGAGGTACTTCCCCTTCCTCCCACAACCGATCATCGGGCCGGAGAACCGGCACCGCCGAAAGGGAGCGACGTACAAGAATCGAACGGTTATCCTGTCCCCCTGCAACAATCATCAGATTCCCATCGCTCGCCGCTCCGGCAAACGCTCGCGGTGCGGGAAGTTCTTCCACCTCGATCCACTCCTCCCGTTCCTCATTGAAAGCGTAGGAAAGAGTCGTCATCCCGGTCGGAGCATAGCCTCCGACAACGGTCACGCGGCCGTCAACCACTCCGATCGCCACGCCGGCGACCGGCAAAGGATAATCGGGAAGCCGTTCCCAGAGAATGGAATCGGGGGAGAGGATCTCCCCCCGAAGAGCATAGCGACTGGTGAAGGCATCGGCTTCATCCCCGGTCTTCCCTCCCACAAGATAGATTGCCCCTTCATGCTGAACCGCCGAGGTATAGGAGAGAGGAACGGGCAGATCGGTTGCCCGATGCCAGGAGTTCTCCCCGACATCGTAGCGATAGACGTGCGGCGTCGCAATGCTGAGACTTCCGGCGGAACGTTCTCCTCCGAGGATGTAGATGTTGCCGTCATAGACCGCACCCGCATGAAGCTCAACGGCTTCGGGCAGAGAGGCGATCTTCCTGTAGGTCCGGTCGGTCAGATCAAGCACCTATTCTCCCGGCACGCTTCCGACCACGCTGAGACGGCTTGATCCGCCGATCAGGAATAACCGATCGCCGAGCACGGCAGCATAGCCTCCGGCACGAACCGATGGAAGATCGGGAAGGGGAAACAGGTGACCGCTCCAGTCGATTCCGTAAGCCGTCGCCAGATCGGAACTGATGGGAATCGAGAACCCGCCGAGGATATAGGCCGTGTCTCCTCTGATCGCCGCCATCGGTGTGATGCGGGCCTGATCGAGATCGCCAAGAGAACTCCACTGTGAACTGGCCGGAACTCGTGCCACCGCAAGAACGACGACAAGGACCACACACCGGGCCACTGCCCGGATGATCGCAGGATATGGAAAGAAGAACTGCATGTGCCATCAGAAGAATATGGTGTCAGGACGTTCCCGCTCTCTGCAGGAACCGGAATACCTATAGTCACGGGATCAGCAACCGTCCCATTCCGGATCGACGCCGGAAATCCCCCCGGACCCCTCCCACTCCTCACCACAGGTCGACTCGCATTCTACAGGCAACCCCACTTCGCAGTCATCCCCCCCGGCACCGACCAGTGTGAGGACAGGGGAGCCGTTGACGAGCTCCACGATGTAATCGCGCCAGCAGCACCCGGAACCGCACGCCGAGAACTCGGTCCCCAGTCCGCTTCCGGTCCGCTTGACGCACGAAGCCTGCGTCACCCGCAGCGGTTCCGGACTGCCGTAGACATAATAGCCCCGCGCCGCAGCCTCAAGAGCGGTCATCTGAGCAAACAGACTGAAGAGTTCGGCATTGCTGGAGATGTCGATCGTCCCTCCCCCCGTCGTGAAGGTGAAGGAGGCCGGATCGACGACAAAGACTGACTGCCCGGTCGCAGAACGTCCGGTAATCACCGTCCACTCGCTTCCCACATCCGTCCCGAGCGTTGAGGTGCCGCCGGGCGGAATCTCCACATCGAATGAATCGACGTTGACAAGGGTACTGTCGACGCAGGGAAGCGGTTGAGAGGTTGCAACAAGCGGAAGCAGAAGGATACTCCAGCCGAGTATGAGCAGCCGCAGGGAGGTTTTGCCACACATGAATATGCCTTACATCAGAATGAAGTCGAAAACCCCGGATCGCCACAGCCATGTCGCACATTCCGGGACGGCTGAACTAACGCCGTAATGACCATGGCAAATTATATCCTCTCCCCGTTCGGATGCAATACGCTGCCGGTAGGGTTCTTGCCTCTGTCTGTCCGTTTAGAACGGTTGTATGTCCGGATTGGAAAACGAATCGACCCTGGTGCCGACCGCTCGCTCCATTCTTCAGTCGGTATCGTTGCCGGAATTCGGGTTTTTCCGATAGACCGTCCGCTCTTCCAGCGTCTCGAAGAACGGGGTGAAGTGACGCTTGACCAGATGCCCCAGATTCTTGACTCCACACTTCTGAAAGATCCTGCGCACCTGTCCCTTGACGGTGCTCGGCGCTTTGTGCAGACGGGAAGCGGCCTCGATATAGGAGCGCCCGAGAAGAAGCTGTACCAGCACCTGCTGCTCGGTCACCGTCAGCCCGGCATCCCGAACAAGCATCGCATATTTCTTGCGGAAGGCCGATTCGATCGGCGCAACGGCAGCATTGCGGGCGATAAAATCGGTCAGGAGAAAGGAGAAGAACGGACGAAGGCGTTCCATCCAGCGAATCGTTCCGATATCGACCGGTTCGGTCCCCCTGCGCCAGAGAATAATGTGTCCGATCACCGGCCCCTCATCCAGCGTGTAGCTGAAACCGTGCGGATAGGAGTAGGCATCCGAAGAGTACTGACTATCCTGGAGGGTGGCAATGATTTCCTTCAGCCCCA
>CAMLOB010000246.1 GCA_946481475.1 uncultured Chlorobiota bacterium
GTACGACGCGGTGACCGGAAGCGTGAAGATCGGGAGTGCGACCGCGGCGACCGGAACGAATGACGGAGAGAAGGGGGCAAGCACTCAGACCGCAAACCATGCCTGGTTCTCCGCCGGGAACATTATCAACGTCGGGACAGGGGCGGTCATAGCCCCTGCCGTAACCGATTTTATCGGCACGCTGGGTCCGATAACATTCGCCGCAAGGACCAACAATCAGGTCATTATGCGCTATCAGCCGAACGGAGCTCTGACGCCGAACGTTGTGGGAGGAAACGCGGCAAATGTGGTGGTAGCCGCCCCTTCTACGGGTTCGGTTATCGGCGGTGGCGGACAGAACGCTGTGAACTTCAACCTGGTCAACGGCGATTATGATGTTATCGGAGGGGGTAACAGAAACGACATCGGCACGGCTCTCAATTCCTTTGACTATTCGACAATCGGCGGCGGTGATGATAATTCGATCCAGAACGATTACTCGACGGTCGGCGGCGGCCAGACCAACGTCATTATCAGCGATTGGGGAACGATCGGCGGCGGCCAGAATCACGACGTCAACGCCAATCACGGCACGGTCGGCGGTGGGTTCGACAACAATATCGGGGCTGCAGCCAACTTCGGCACGATAGCCGGCGGACGGGCCAATGCGGTGAACCGCATCAACGGCACCGTGGGTGGCGGAACCGGCAACAACGTGAACGGTGACCTCGGCACAGTCAGCGGCGGTGGCGGCAACAACGCCAACACGCTGGGATCGACGATCGGCGGCGGTCAGGCAAACAACATAAACGCACCGGCCGACAACGGCACGATCGGCGGCGGTCTGGGGAATATGGTCAACGGTATGCACGGCACGGTCGGCGGCGGTATGAACAACCATGCCAATTCTGACGGCAACGCCATCGCCGGCGGACAGGATAACCATATCCAGTTGCCGTACGGAGCAATCGGTGGCGGTCGGAACAACAACATCGATGCCGATTACGGGGTGATCGGCGGCGGCCAGGATAACCACATCATGCCGAGTGGTTTCAACGGCACGATCGGTGGTGGTCAGGTCAACATGCTGGACGGAGATCACGGCACGATCGGCGGTGGTATGGGAAACAACCTGCTGACGGTGGCGATGTTCGGCACAATCGGCGGCGGCACCGGAAACTTGCTTGATGCCGACAACGGCACGATCGGCGGCGGTGCAAACAACAACATGGTCGGTCCGGGGTCCTTCTCCACGATTGGCGGCGGTCAGGGACACAACATCGATGCACCGTTTGCAACGGTCAGCGGCGGTCAGGCAAACAGCGTCAATGCGGCGGGTGATTTCGGCACGATCAGTGGCGGTATCGCAAACCATATCGATGTCACCCGTGCGACGGTCGGTGGTGGCGAGAACAACCACATTATCGGCGGCGGCATGTTCAGCACGATCGGCGGTGGTCTCAACAACATGATCGACAGGGATCGTGCGACGGTCAGTGGCGGTGAGAACAACCACATTATCGGTGCGGGCACCTACAGCACAATCAGTGGCGGTATGAGCAACCATATCGATGTGGACCGGGCAACAATCGGTGGTGGTGAGATCAACAATATTGTTGCCGGCGGTTCATTCGGCACGATCGGCGGCGGCATTGCCAACCATATCGATGTCGGTCGCGGTACGGTCGGCGGTGGTGAGGCAAACGGAGTTATCGGTGCCGGATTCTTCGGCACGGTCGGCGGCGGTCAGGCGAATCTCGTCGATATACAGCACGGCACGGTCGGCGGCGGTGAAGGGAACCGCGTGGCCGGGGCGGCCTACGGAACGATTCCGGGAGGGGATAACCTCCAGGCAATCAACAGCTACGCCCAGACGGCGGTCGGGTTCTTCAATGCTCCGCGCGGGGCCGTCCCGATTCGTCCCGCACCGGGCGCATTGACGGACGATCCCCTCTTCATGGTCGGCAACGGTGACTTCGCAGGGGGTGTTCCTGTCCGTACCAACGCATTCGAGGTCTCCTACAACGGGCACTCGGTCGTCTTCGACATCAACGGAAGCGGCGGCGCGACCATTGCTCCGATGCCGGGGCGTCCTTCGATTCCAGGGGCAACCTACATCGACAATGTCATTTATGCGTGGGCTGACGTTCCGGCGACAGCGGGCGGTGCAGGGACTGTGGTCACTCCGAATGATGATTTCGGCGTCTCCTCAATCGTCAAAGGAGCCTTGCCCGGAGAGTACATTGTGACCATCAATGTGGTTGATCCGGCCACCGGAGCCGTCGTTGTGCTCAACAGCGCATCGATCACGGCGACGCTGGTGGACGATCCGCTGTACAGCATCTCCTGCGGATCGGTTACAACATCACGGATCGGAACCTTCGGACCGAATACGTTCAAGATCCAGACATTTGATATGAGCGGCGGCTTCTGCACGCAGGATGACCTTCCGTTCATGTTCAAGGTGACCGGACGGCCGTAATCCGAACGGTAATAGCATCCTCACTTCGACACGTTTACATCCTCCGCACAGTCGTGCGGAGGATGTGTCGTTTTATCAGGGGGGGGCCGAGAGGATGGACTTCTTTCGCTTGCATCAAGCTGCCGGTAACAAAAAAAGTTTTTTCGGTGTCTCACTCTCAGCACGACCGGCCGTAAATACATCTATCCGTATATCTGAAGTGACAGTGCCGGGCCAACACTTCCCGAACCCGAAGGAGGTATTTATGATTACTATAGAATATTGCCTGCATATTATTTCTCGGCCGGTCCAGTGGATCGGATTCCTTCTTCTATTTGCTTCCGCATGGGGAAGACTTGATGCCCAGAACATTGATGACTGGCAATTTCTGAACGGTCCTCCCGACCAGAACGTCCGGGTTGTGTCCGTCGCTGCGGATACCGTGCTTGTTACCGATCAGTATGGAAGACTCTGGACTACCTCGGATAAGGGAGAGGAGTGGTATGTGACGTCGGAGCATATAAAACGGGCGAATGTGACGTCGGGGGGAAATATCATTATTATTTCCAATACGCCGGTCGATAATTATGTCAATAGCGTGAAGATATCGAGTGACCTGGGGCGTAACTGGACTCAAGTATTTGCCGAACAGGGCTTTTACATTGAGAATATTCTTCCCGTCAAGGATGTACTCTACCTGATAGGCCTGGAAAGTGGTGCCTCGGTCGCCCGTACGCTACGTTCTACGGATGATGGAGTAACGTGGGAAGACGTCGATCCGATGACGGGAGGAGGAGCCTTCACTTCCGGATGTCCTTCCGACCGGAATCTGTATCGTTTCGACGGATCCCGATTGTACCGTTTACGAGCTGATGAGAAGGAATGGGAAGATATGCAAACGGTGCCCGATAACACGTACAAGCTGACCTTTATCAACGGCTCCTCCTGCGGACTTTACGCCTTCGTCACAGGGGGAGATGTATATGAATCGACTGATGGCGGGGGGACGTTTACGTTAACCGACCTGCAGGTCCCCTCCTATCTGACCGAAGTAACCTCGGCGGGCGATCTGTATTTCCGTCTGCCGACAACTCCTCCGTATCAGATACTCCGAACTCCGATCGATGGAGGAGAGACCGTCACTATCGACTTCCCTCTGGCTGACTCGGTTGTCGCATCGCTGCAGATCATCGATAGAGATCATCTCATAATAAACTATCTGGAGTTGGGAGCTTATTATTCCGATGACGGAGGCGAAACGTGGAAGAATATGGCGATACCCGGAGCCGATGTTCGGCTGCTGGATGAAGACAATGCCGGTCAACTGCTGGCTTCAACTCCCATAGAAAGTTTCCTTACCACTGATGACGGTCTTGCCTGGCGCAAACTGAACGTACCCGGGGTAAAGAAACTGCTGGACTATCGGCACGCCGGCCATCAGCATCCTATCACCGGAACGCTTCAGCAAACCGGCCGGATCTTCATCTCTACACTTGGACTGTACGGTTCCGACGACAACGGTGAGACCTGGACGGAGTATATCGCTCCGATTCGCCCCGATGATGCCGGGGTTGTTTACCGGACCGGAAACGGTACGATTCTCTACTTCGCTCACTTCCGTTATCGTTCGACGGATAACGGCGAGACGTGGGAGGAGTACGAGAACGGCGCTTCCTGGGTGAGCGGATCGATTATTGCCGAGCGGGAGGGAGTGCTCTACACCACAGGTACGAACGGGTGGGACAATGCTCTCTTTTTATCGACCGATGACGGAGTAAGCTGGCAGCTTGTTCCGTTCCCTTCCTCCTTCTCCCCGTTAGAGGTCGTGCAAAGTGCCGTCGTTACCGCCGACGGATCGTTGCTGATAGGGAAGTGGGAATCTTCCTTCTGGAAAAAGAGCGGCGGGGAATGGGAGGAAATCTCCGGCCCGGCAGCCTGTGAGGAGCAGGCGGACGAAGCGCTCCTCTTTACCGACCGTATCGGCTTCCTCTATGTGAGCACGCCGTGCGGAGTCTACAGGTCGGTCGATAACGGCGGGAGCTGGCATCTCTTTGCAGTCGAACCTGACGACAAGTTTGTCCGCCGGCAGCACATCGCCCGTTCCGGAAGCGTCTTCGGGGCGACAGGTACGGGTCTCTACAAGGCGCAGGCTCCTCTCTCGGTTCCGGGCGATGGAAACCCGGGATCCGGACCGGCCCTTGTACATCTTCCCAATCCTCTCATCGATAAAGGGAAGATCCTCTTCAGCCTGGCGGAACGGAGTCACGTAAGCATCGATCTGTATGATGTACAGGGGCGACTGATCGAGACGGTGGTTCAGGGGGAATATCCGGAGGGAGATCATGGGGTGATGTGGGATGCGGCCGCGGCGATTCCTTCCGGAGCATACATGCTGGTGTTGAACGCAGGAGAGAAGAAGACGGCCGTACGCCTGATGATTACCGAGTAGGGAATCCCATTCTCCGGTTCAACCCCTTTCGGAATTGAGCCGGAGAATGACACTCTGTGCAATCTTTCTCCCGATGCTTCTTGTATCTTCCGCTTTCTTTACAAAGCAGAGGATACAGGAGCAATGCCGAACGATCAACTGAACTCTCTTCTCCTTCGTGCCCTGCGGGGCGAATCGGTCGAACGCCGTCCCGTCTGGATGATGCGGCAGGCCGGGCGCTATCTGCCGGAGTACCGTGCGATCCGGGCCGGAACGAATTTCCTCGGTCTCTGTCGGACGCCGGATCTGGCCGCCGAAGTGACCATCCAGCCGGTCGACATCGTCGGGGTTGATGCGGCGATTATCTTCAGCGACATTCTGGTGATTCCAGAGGCGATGGGGATGCACCTGATTGTCGAGGAAGGGAAGGGGGGGCCGCAGTTCCCGGAACCCTTGCGGTCGGTTGAGGAGATCGACAAACTCCATACGGGCATTGCCGATCGTCTGGACTACGTCTACGCTGCAATCGGCCAGACGAAGCGGAGACTGGAGGGGCGCGTGCCGGTGATCGGCTTTGCCGGAGCTCCGCTGACGCTGGCCGCCTATATGATCGAGGGGCACGGATCGAAGACCTTCAACACGTTCAAACGGTTCCTCTTCTCCGAACCTGATGGGATGCATCGGCTCCTGGATATGCTGGCTGCGGAGTTGATCGATTATCTCGTCGCTCAGGCGAAGGCCGGGGCGAATATGCTTCAGTTGTTCGATACGTGGGCCGGATTGCTGCCGGAAGAGGAGTATCGTGCCTTCGGTCTTCGTCATGCCGCGACCGTACTGCGTGAGGTTTCCCGTCTCCTGCCCGATGTCCCGATTCTCTATTTCCCGAAAGGTATCCGCGGCTACGACGGTTTTGCCGATTCAGGTGCTTCGGGATTCGGCATCGATTGGGGAACTGATCTGGCGCGGGCCGACAGGGAGATCCCGTCGGGCTTTGCCTTGCAGGGGAATCTGGATCCGGCGGTTCTGCTGACCTCTCCCGAAAATATCCGCGAGCGGACCTTGAAGATGATGGCGAAGATCTCTCCACAGCGTCCTTATGTCGTCAATCTCGGTCACGGGATCGACAAGGAGACACCGGTCGACCATGCCCGGGTTTTTATCCGGACGGTCAGGGAATTTTCTCATTCGGTGTCGGCCGTTTAGCGTACACAGAGTTTTTCGGGATGGCCTTGTGAAAGAGGCCGGAATTCCCCATCTTGTTCGGCGATTGTGGTCTGATTCAGAGTAACCCGTCAGGGATCTCTTCGGCTTGAACTACTCGCGCCGTAGCGGCACTTCGCAATTGTTCAAATCTATCTGCCGTGTCGGCCCTCAGATACCGGCGGAAACGTATCAGGAATTTTCTCGGGAGCGGGTGTGCATCACGATATCTGGTGGTGGATAGGATTCCACATTCTTGTGATAGGACTTCTTGCTCTTGACCTCGGAGTTTTTCATCGGGACGCTCATGAGGTCAAGCCGAAAGAGGCTGCCATCTGGAGCGTGATCTGGATTACCCTCTCTCT
>CAMLOB010000247.1 GCA_946481475.1 uncultured Chlorobiota bacterium
CTATTTTTTGGGAATCTCTCCCCCACACTTTTCACCCTCTGGCCGACTCTCCTTCCCGAGCCCGGCGCCGGCAACGGTCCCCCCGCAGTACACCGCCGATCAGCACCACAATTCCCACCCCTCACGCCCTCCGATCGCGCACCGACCGGCCGCAACCTACACCGGCAAAATTCACTTGGTCATCTTTCCCGTTTCCCCGACCGACACCCCTCCTTTTTTGCTCTTTTTTTAGTCTTGCATTTGTTGCATTTCACTCCCCCTCACACACTCGATTTCCCCCACCGCTGATAACGATTTTCAGTCGTTGTAGGGATCCGTTTCCCCTTTTTTCGATACCCCACCATCAAAACCCCTGCATCCAAATGCAACCGACCTCGCTTCCGGCCCGATCCCATTGATAACCTTTTCAATCCCTCCACCTCTCTCACCAGCTCGTAAGCGGGGTAAGTGGGGTAAGTCTAAGTGCGACAAGTGGGACAAGTTCACACCCTCGCAACACCGATCCTTTCCCACTTCCCGGAAATAAAAACCGTGAGAATGAGAATAACACCCCGTGTAGTCTCGCAAACCTCCCTCCCCGCTCTTCCTACTCCCGCAAGGGTTTCCGGGACGAACAGAACCCGAAAAATGCGCGGGAATCAAATGGGAAAGCGTTCCCGAATTGAGAAAGTTTTCTCACCCAAAATGAGATTTCCCACCCCTACCAGCTCCACAACATCACCCCGCCTGCAGCAGGACCGGCCACACCTCCCCGATCAGCTCACTACCAGCTCGTTCCCAGACTTGACGGGGGGCGAAAAAAACGCGCCCCAAAAAAGAAAAAGAGGAACACGGTTCTCCCGGTTCCTCTTGCTCATTCTTCTCCGCTATTGCAAAAGAATTGTCACTTGCAATAAGAGCTATTCAGCTTCACCGAATCGAAGACAACGACCGCCGTCGTTCACCTCCCCGGCTCCCCTACATTCCACCGTTTCAACCTTAGCAAAGGTTAACACCTTTCTCCCCCGTTCTTCTGTCCTGGTACTCACTGGCCGCCGACTCTCCGAACCCGTTTCAACGTCAACATTTGTCTACAGCTCACACCCCACTTTTCCCACTGGTACCGACCGGCCGCAACCTCTCATACATCCCGTTCTTTTCCTCTCTCCCGGCTTTCTCCATCCTTCCCTATCCCTTTCGCCTGTCTAATCCCGTCACGGCCACGTATGGCACCTCTCCCGGCATTTCCTGAACTGCCCTCTTCCCATTCTCTCTCAGATCGGAGAGAGAACCGATTCCGAAAATATTCGATCACAAGTGAGAACTTTTCTTCCCTCACGTGTCCTTACTACACTTCCGGCCAGACTCCCCCGGTCCGCTTTCCTCTCCGGAGAACAGATTCCTTCCCGTTGTTCAACTGTCAGACTGACTGTCACGGTATCCCCTGTTGTGCTCGTATGCGTCCGATCACTTTCGATATTTCCGACCGCGTGGCTCCCTCTCTCAGTTGCTCCCGGACGACCTTCCCTTCCCGGTTCACATAGTGAATACTCCCCTTGTCTACATACAACGTTGTTCGTTGCAACGACTTTGCAAGCTTACGGTAATGCCGTCGCTCTTCTTTCGTCGGAGTATCCACGCTCTTGTGAGGATCACTCACACCCGCTGTCAGTGGCTCCCATATATCGGCCTCATTCGGGAGTATCTCCCCCCGCTCTTCCATCAATCGCCGCGCATACTCCCGACGTTCGGCCTTGTACTTCTCCGAGTGGAAACTAACTCCGGACGAACATAGCAACGACCGCCGCCCCTTCCCTTCCAGCGCGTCTTTGAAGGCATATTTCACCACATACCCCACCACCTGTTCCGGCCTCTCCTCTCGTGTGTCCAGATGCTGAACATCCATCACCACACCGCCGCCAAGATCAAACCACGCCGAACGTACATTCTCTTCCGTCACGCTTTCCGGGATGCTGCAAAGGACGTGAAGGTGAGTATACCCCGACTTGTGGGATTCAGGAACGGCAAGATAGACGAACCGCCCCCGACGGTGAACACGCTTGCGGAAGACCGACCACCGATCTATGATGTACTTCCGGGAATGCTCCAGGTTCACCCCGTTCTTCGGATCGACCGTCAGGGTCATAAAGGTGAGTCTCGGAAGACCCGAAAAGATGCGGGAGAAGTGCCCGACATATTGGCGGCGAACCTTCCCACCACAGACCGGGCATTGCTTTTTATTACAACTCTTCTTCTCGATGCGCCGTCCCCGGATACCTCCGGTCTCCAGATCGACCGCAGAACGGACAAAGTGGACCGGTGTCGGACATTCCGGGACCGGTTCGGTAGTTTCTTGGTAGTGGGAAGCGTTGGACGTGTCTACGCGCGGCGAAGTGGCCCGGCTTGCAGGCTCCCCTAAATCGGCTTTTTCTTGCTGATTTCGGGCAAAAGAAGAGAGACGGTCACTTATTCTATAGAGATCAAGGGGTTGCCCCTTACGGTCCCCGAATACCTTACCTCTCTCCCTCTCCGTATGGGCTTGTTCCACTAAGACCATACCTCCGTGAAGAAGATCGTGCCGAAATATAGGGCTTTCCGTCGCGAAGTTTTCCACGGTCTTTCCACGATCCCCCGGAATCTCCCTTCACGAAATTTTTACCCTTCCGTGATATGCCGCGTTGTATCTTCGTGCTCCACTAAGACCAAAGGTCGGAGCACCGTGCGTGACCTTTACTTCCAGTCCCTGTTCCCGATAATGAGAGCAGGGGCTTTTTCTTTTCCTCCACCCCCTACCGTTCACGGGAACTTCACGAGATCTTCACACGAACTTCACACCGGTTCCACAAAATTTCCGTACCGGCTCACTTCCGCTTCTCAGAATCTCCGCAGAGATTCCACACAGACCTATCAGAATCTTGCTACACGCTCACTTCTCGATCCCCCTCGATCTTCCGGCACCTTCCCGCCTCGATCAGCTCTCCGTTCGCTCCTGGAGCTGAAGATTCCCGACCCGATGTTAAAGGCCCGTAAGTGATTCATTCGTGGTAGAAATGTGGTAAGGAGAGTGTTCCGTTTGTGGTGGAAAGTGGTAGAAGAGTAATCCGGTTCGGGTTCTTTCTGGTACCAATTCGGTACCGATCCGGTTCACTTCCGCACTGGGTCCGCGCTCCGTCTGCTCCCGATCCGGTGCCGATCCGTCCCCCTCCCCCTCCCGATCACAGACCACACCGGCACACTACCACAAAAAAAAGCCCGGATCGATCCGGGCTTTATAGGCTCACTTCGCTCTATCGCTCTCAGTTCAAAAGCGAAGACTCTATTACCAGAACAGAACTTCCGTTGGTAGTATACACAGCATCGCAAGTCGGATAACTGGAACCACCGGGAGCAAGTGTTCCCCCGCTACCAATGGGAACAGAGACATACCCCGTACCACTCGGAGTTACTGTAATGGGAAGCTGATCCGGACTACCTGTCGGAGGAATAGGAACGTCACCACCGTAAAGAGACAACGGCCCTCTATAGACCTCCTCCATACATGTACCATCGCAGTTACCTTCAAGGATTCTATACTCCCAGTACTCACTCGGCATTCCGGCATTAACCTTCTTTGCAAGAATCTTGAAGGCAATACAATGCCCGTCCCTTTCAATCTCACCTTCAGCATACCATCTGTTCGGATTGAGGTCAGCCAGTACAGTTGTTCCAGCGAATAGCAATAAGAGCAGAGAAAGCAAAGGCAATTTTCTATAAATCATGCCACACCTGTAGTTAGTGATTTCAGGAAACAATTATCGCCGGTACAAAAATCGACGTCGAAAACGGATCAAGAATGAAATCCCACGTTGAACCAACACCGGGAACAAATCCCCCTCCCTTTCCGACAGTCACCCCAAGTAAAATCCAGTCTCCGGAAGTGTTCACATGGACCGGAAGACCGTCGGTCGGGAACGTGCCGACATTCGCCCACTCCCCTTCATGCCAACATTCACACTCATCCTCGCAGAACCGCCACATGAACTTATTCTGAATCGTCCCATCACTCAACCTCCTCGTCAACCGAATTCGCTCCCTGTCAAGTCCATCGTCAGCCAGACCCAGACCGTCGTCAATACACTGACTGATTTCCTTCCACTCCGTTTCTACGACCGTCGCAGCCTGCACAGTTACCCCCAACAGGCCAAAGGAAAGAAATACAAAAAGAGCCGTCAATCTTAAGACCATAATAAAGGCTGCCTCCCTCACTGAATGTTGAAACTGCTATCAGGAAACGACTCCGATACAACAAGGTTCGGATTTATCACAAGGCGACCCGGAGAGATACTGAAGACCACGCGCAACACTACTTCTCTCGGCTCCGAAGAAACCCACTCAGGATCAACTTCTATACTTACCCGATCCACTGACGTTTTATCGCATCCACTTCCCGGAGGAACATCCATCGAATAGGGTTCCAGCAACGAGGCAGAGCGGGGATGAATCTCCCCGGTACGAACATCATACAGTTCCAAATCCAAGGCCATTACCGCCTGATCCGCCGTCCCCGGCGGCTTATGAAAAGCCTCTACAAAGAACCGGTATCCAAGGTCAAACTCCACCGAAGTTTTCGACTTATCCAGAATGAAAGGCCTGCTCTGCAAAGCATTGACTACCCCGTCATATGCTTCGTACATCATGCCGTCAAACATCAACGCCTCCGACTCCCCATCGGAACGAAGAACCTCCCCGTCCCCCCATGCGAAAGAGAACGTTGCATGAGTACCCAGATACTCCGAGAACTCTTCAGACATGAAAGAGACTGCCCCCCCTGACCCTTGCGCCTTCACTACGCCCACAACCCCGATCAAAAGAAGACCCGATATGACTGATAGGATTCTCATAACAACCGTCCCCCGGTTGATATGAGTTCTGACATGAGCCACTTCATAGAACCTCCAGATTTGTGAATGGGTATTGGTATAGACCGTCCGTCACACTCTCCAGAATGCAACAGATACAACCACCCCGTGTAAGGTTTCGATCTTGATTTCTCTATGTGCTTTCCCGAATGAACGAAACTCTGTTTCCCCCGAGTTCCTTCACCCGCGCTTGCTCGACAGTTGTAGGTGTGGGGCTGTCGCCTTCATAGATAACGCTGCGGATTTCCTAATCTACCCCCTACCCCGCTTCGCTCCAAGTACTTTCTGTTCCCCCTCTCCTCCCTTCCTCCCCTCGTTATGGGATCACTTCACAGTCGTTCCGTGATCCCTACTGACACACAAAAGCCGGGACCGCTCTCCGGAGTCATACCAAAAAATCCCCTCCCTCATTCCCGATTCTCTTCACCGATCCGTATCTTGTGCCCACACACAAAACCGGGCCGAGGCTCCGTGAGTCATGGCAAGGTATAGACCAAGAGCGGGGGACGTGATGAACGTCCCCCGCTTCTTTCTTGGCTACCCCTCCACCCCTCATTCTCAGGACGCGCGCCACCTCCCAGAGACGCACAGACAACGTTACCCCCTTTACGACCGATTCACAATCCGCACTTGGTACTATTCTTCGGCCCGTTTGTCCGGAATACTCTCCCCCGTGTCCACTTTCCAGACTGAACCAGTCCGACCGTGACCGGAATTGTCCGGAATTCTCTCCTCCCCTACTACGCCCCTTCCGCCTTGCCCTCCCCGTAGCTCTCGGACAATCGCCCGAACCTCTTGGAGAACAGGAACCATGCTCTGAAGGACGGGAACAACCGCCGCAAGGACGAGAGGAACCCCCCGCCAGATCAGAACCCACATGTATGTTTGAAGGATTTCCATGTGATATATAGCCAGAAACGAAAAACTTTTTCGGCCACTCCCTTCCACCGTCCGTTCTCCCCCTTTTCTACTGCGACCAAAAACCCTTGCACCGACCTTCATCGAAGGCCATGAAAAAAGCCGGTAAGGATCACTCCCCCGGCCCGCTCGATACCCTTCACCCTGAAATGAAAAATGTCCGGAAATGTCCGGAATTCCCCTGCCCCGATAGTCCTTTTGTACTACCTCCAAGAATTCCCCGCACCTCCCTTTTTTACTGTGTTGCAAAACCCCGTTTTCCGCCGCAGACTTACCGCAATCTTGCCGCACTCTTTCCCCCTTTTCTCCCAGATTTCAAGCTTTTCCCATTGAGTGCACAAAAGCGCTTTTTTGACCTTCAAAGGTTCCGAATATTCCAAAATGATCCCCCCTTTTCTCTTCCCTCCCCCCTCTCCCCTGGTACGGCTGATTTCCTCCCCTTCCCGCTTTGACTTCTCCGGCAAATCCGACCCCGTTTCCTTCCAGCATTCCACCCTTTCCTTTGCTATTTTTTGGGAATCTCTCCCCCACACTTTTCACACTCTGGCCGACTCTCCTTCCCGATCCCGTCGCCTGAAACGGTACACCCGCAGAACAAAGACGATCAGCCCGGCAATCAGGCCGACCAGGA
>CAMLOB010000248.1 GCA_946481475.1 uncultured Chlorobiota bacterium
CTCGCTCTTGACCCCGAGCAATCAGCAATGAGCAGTGAGCAAGAAACTATTCAACGATCCAGCCACTCGACTCCGAACTCACGACTCTTGACCCCGAGCAATCAGCAATGAGCAGTGAGTAAGAAGACTATTCAACAATTCACCATTCCCCTACCTCTTCCCGATTTTCAGTCTTCCGAACGGACGAATATTCATGATCCGGCGGAGGAGTTGCAGGAGCGTGGCGATCAGTGAGTTGTCGCCGAGAGAGCGGTGTTGAAGCATCATGCCGAGATCCCGCAGATCATCACGCCTGATGCCCGAGGCTCCTCCACCGGGAGATCGTCCGGTTGACTGTACGAAATCGTCGAGAAGTCCGCTCAGCTTGTTCCGCAGTTCCTTCAGCGAGGGTTCGTTCTCGTCAACCGGTTCTTCCAGCAGCATGGAGATATGTTCATAGAGAAGAACCACCTCTTTCAGCGTCTCGGCATCGATCCCTCCCTTGAACTCGGCTTCGGCGGCGATAACGAGTTCGCGCAGTTCGGCAAGCTGTTCGGGAGTCAGATGGAAGAGGGAGTCGGCGGTGATGTCGTCGACGTTGACGAAGACGCGGGAGATAGCTTCGATCTCCCGACCATACTCGCTTCTCATGTGTTCGACGATGTGTTGCCGCATCCTCTCCATCTGTCCCTTCAGGCTCCGGACTTCCGCCTGAATCCGTTCGATCCGGCTGGTCGATGCATTGGTCATCTCGAACTCGAGGTGGCGGATACGTTCGCCGATCTCCGCCAGCGAATGGCTTTCGGGTGAGGACCCCCGGGCCGCCTCGTCGTGCAGGATCTTTTCGTCGATCGCCACCTTCGCATCGCCGATCTTGATCGTGTTGATCGTGATCGCACTCCCGAGCGCTTCGGTAATCCGTCCTTTGTCCAGATGGGCCGCCCCGTCGGTAATCACCAGAAGTTCCGCTCCGGAGAGGGCCGAATCCCGGCAGATATCGTCACACGCGGTCAGGATCGCCTTCTCCAGTGCCGTTCCGTTCCCCAGTCTGCTCAGGCGCATGATCTTCCGGATCAGAGCGCGGAGACTCGTCATATCGGTTGCCGTCACCAGCGGGCCTATATCCCGGTCGAATGTCCGGAAGTAGATGTGGCCGAGTTCTTTCAGGTTCCGCTTCAGGAAGACGTAGGCGACCGCCTTGGCCATCTGGAACCGGTGGTGCGAAAGCATCGAAGCCGAGGTATCCAGAAGGAGATAGACTTTCTGTTTGAAGAAATTCGGATTGAAGTCATGGGAGGAGTTCCCGAAGGGAAGAATCGTCGGCGTTCGGGCCACCCGGCGAATCAGTTCTCGACGGGCCAGACGCCGCATGAAGACTTCGTCGGGAAGAACGTGTTGCGACGGAAGAATGCGGCTGACTTCGCTGACGCTCCTGATAAAATCGACATCGAACTCCTGAACCGGCGGTATGTGACGATTCGGACGCCATTCACGACTTTCCTTCTTCTTCGGAGGAACCGTCGAGGAGACCGTTATCGCCTCATGCAACTGCTGGTAGAGAGCCGATGTTTCATCCTCCAGAACGCGGGCTATTTCAAAAACGGATGTGAAGTTTTCAGGCAGTGCGGATGTGAGTTCGGAGAAGTAACCGAACTCTTCCATGTGTTCGAAGAACAAGGTATGACGGAGCGCATCCGACGGCATATCAGCGTCTCATATCGTTCGCGGTACCGGTGCCGTTATCGAGTCGTTTGAATATAATATACTCCTGAACCCAATGATCCGGAAGTTGCAGCGTATCGTCGGTGTAGCGGCGATCGGGATCGGCAAAAAAAGTGATGGCCGGTTTGTACCGTCCGGCAATCGACGGATCGGTGTAGATGTCGGAGATCCCTCCCTGTGCGGCGATCATCCACAAATAATCCGGACGGACCGTCCGGATGGCCGGACCGGGCGTGGCGGAGGTCAGGGCATCGGGTGTGACCAGACCGGCCATATCGTAAATATAGGCGTTGCTGAAATAGCCGATCGCACCGATGTCATACGCCAGGATCGTATCGTCCGGAGAAAACTCCGTTCGGCTCCACTCTTCAAGCGGTTCGTAGAGATACCGGTGAATCTCGCTTTCTCCCTTATAGAAGTACATGCCGATCCAGAAGAAAAGGGCTGTGGTGGCCAGTAGTGCCGGAGACCACGGTTGTGTGAAGACTGTCCGCAATCCCTTTGCTCTGTATGCAACGTAACCCAGAAACGTCGCCGCCGTCAGTGCCGCACCGTAATAGACCGGAACGCCGTACCACGACCAGACTTTCGGTCGGCCGACGGCATAAGCCAGCAGAAACAATCCGGTCCAGAGCAGGACCACAAACCGGGCGTCCCGTTTCCTCAGGAGAATGGGAATGCCGGCGATCGCCACTATTGCCAGGGTGAGGACCACATAATCGGGGGAGACAAGCTGACCGATGACGGTAAAGGGAGAGGCCTTCTCCAGCGTCGATTTTGCCAGGACCGATTGCGAGAGAATCTGTCCGTAGGTGAAATAGAGGAGGAGCAGAACCGGAATGACGGTGCCGAGGCTGATCCCTCCCATCAGAAAAGCACGTTTTACATCCTTGCGGAAGAGGAGAAGCAATGGAAGGAGGCCGATCAGAATGATTCCCTCAGGGCGAAGGAAGTAGGAGAGTCCGGCGAGAAATGCGGCCGGGACAAATCGTTCTCTGCGGAAGAGAATGATCGTTCCGACCGAACAGAGCAGAAAGAGGCTTGACTCCATTCCGCCGACGCTGGTCCGGGCCAGGATCGGCGTACCGATAAAGAAGAGAGCGAAGAGTGAACTGATGGCCGGATAGGTCTCTTCGGTTTCATCCAGAATAAAGCGAAGGGTCAGCAGGAGCGTTGCTCCGTCGCAGAGGATATTGAAGAGGATCGCCGACTCCGGCATGGGGAGTCCGAACAGATAGAAAACCGAAAGGAGAAGCCCGAAGCCGGGGGTTGTGGTCCCCAGAATCCACTCGCCGGCATTGTAGACGAATCCCGTCCCCTCTGCCAGATTTCTTGCATAGCGAAAGGTGATAAAGGCATCATCGTAGATGTGCATCAGCTGTGATGCGATCAATCGCGACAGAAGGAGCGCCCCGACAAACCAGTAGACAGGCTGAATTTTTCGTAGCATCGGCAAAGATTAAAATGCGTGGAGAATCGCCGGTCCTCTGCGGTGATTCTCTTCTGTTTCCGGTGCGAAGATACGTCTCCCTGCCGAACCTAAAGAAGCGGACGTCCCCCGGCCTCCCCGCCGCCGAAAAGAATTCGCGTATCACGTTGCAGACTCTCCTTCAGTTCCCGAATCTCCTGTGTGGCCGGTTGATACTGGCTCAGATATTCGGTGATGAGTCTGCGGTTGTTCTCGAAGTTTGCGTCGGCAAAACCGAGCGTCTCGCGCGCCCATTCCAGAAGCGAGCGTCTGACCGGAATCCCGTCGATCTGTCCCAGCGGTTTGCCCAGATCTTCCGGGTGGAGTTTCAGGTGGGTGAGAAGATCCTTGAACTGCAGGAGCGTGGCAAGTTGCTCGAAGGCGTGGGTTGCGGTGAACTGATGCGTCAGTGCCGAGCATGCCTTGTTCCAGATTGCCCGCTCTTCGTCTACGCCGACGGTTGTGAAGAGGATGTAGAGACGGCTGACATCGTCGTACTGAACCGATGTCCTGCCGTGCATGAAGGCGATCGCCCTGAGCAGATCGAAGGCTTTCATCTGCTTCCGGGGGGAGATATAGAAATCCCGTCCTCCCAGCGCTTCCCCATCCTGTTCAATCGATCTGTTCCGCAGTTCCTCATAGTATCGGATCACAAGATTGGCGAAGTAGGCGACATCCGACGATATATCGATGCTGAGCAGATCGCTTTCGCCATGGCAGACCTTCCTGACCTCGCAAAGGTTGCCGTACTCGATGGTGAACGGCGGTGTGACCGCGTGCCCTCCGTGACGCAGATATTGCTGGGAGATGCGATACTGTTCGTAGGGATCCTTGTCGGGCCAGGCCACCGACTGGTAGGCAAAACGATCCAGCAGGGCCTCGGTAATATCGGTGATTCTCAGATAGTTCGTCGCGGCCACTACGGTGTGGACCGATGACGGAACGCGCTGTACGCCCAGGACAAGTTCCCGTTCGTTCAGCAGCGAGAGGAGGGCTCGCAACGTATAGTCGTTTGCGTCGAAGATCTCATCGATAAAGCCGAACTCGCTCTCGACCAGCGATCCTGTCGTGTTGTGATGGAGAATCCCTTTGCGAAGCTCCTCGATATCGAGCGCACCGAAGTAAGTGTCGGGCTGCTGCTCCTTGGATGCCTGCACCTTGAAGTATCGGGCGCCGGAGAACATCCTGAAAATCTGTTCTACCATCAGCGACTTCCCCACGCCGGTCCGGCTCTGGATCAGCGCATGTTCGCCGGTGAGTAGGGCGCAGAAAATCTGTTCGATGATCTCCTCGCGGTTGATAACCCGCTGGTTAACGAAGTCGATGGCGTCCTGAAGCTTGAGGATAACCTGCTGAGCATTCAGCGTCGGTCTGTCGGCTGTTGCGGCGGCGGTGGTATCGATCATATCATGCTGTGATGTTCAATACTCCTGTCTGAATCGTTCCTGTGCCGGACGATTCTTCTTTCGTCTGAAAATACGACAATCTTTCACAGATGCGAAGGCGGTTGCCGGGAGCGAGTCGGGAGAAGGGGGAAAGATAAACGAAACGGAGCTGTTTTTGCGGATCATTTCGATACTATATCTTCTACTATGGCCGGATACAAAGGACACATAACGGCAGGCATCATCTTCGGAGTAGTTCTGCTGATCGGACTTGCGTTCACTCCGCTGGCGGCAGCATTGTCGCTGGAGCAAAAGCTGGTCAAGGGGATCGTGGTTCTCTGGCTTGCGGTTCTCTTCGCCCTTTTCCCTGATGTCGATATCAAAAGCAAGGGGCAGTTGCTCTTCTACCGGATCTTCATTCTTCTCGATCTTCTGCTTCTGCTGCAAAAATTCTACGTCGAAGCGGCCCTGCTGGGGTTCCTTGCGATGCTGCCGATTATCAGCAAGCACCGGGGTTGGACCCATACGGTCTGGGCAATGTTGCTGATCCCCGCGCCGATTCTGCTGGGGCCGATGTATCTTGCACGCGAACCTGTACTTGACGGATTGCCGTTCTATCTGGGGGCCGTTGCCGGATACCTGAGTCATCTGGTTGCCGACGGTATGTTGTTGCGTCGGTTCAGACGCCCCCGCAGAACGTAGAACGGACTTCGCAATCTTTTCCCCGAATTCCGAACAGATGATAGAACAGACCGAAGCAATCGTACTGAAGGCGAGTCGCTACAGCGAGACGAGCAAGATCCTGACCCTCTACACCAGAGAACTCGGTCGGGTCTCGGTCATCGCCCGGGGAGCAATGCGGCCGAAAAGCAAGTTCGCCGGACTCCTGCAGCCCCTTGCCTATGTGGCGACGGTGATTTATGTGAAGGAGGGGAGAGGGTTGCAGACGCTCGGATCGGCCGAATCGGTCCGACGATTTCCCGTAATCCCGACCGATCTGGACAGGACGGCGGCCGGGCTTGAGATGCTGGAACTGGTCAACGCCGCACTGCACGATCAGGAGCGGAATGAGAATCTCTTCAATCTGCTTTTGCAGACGTTGGAGGCATTGAACGATCGATCTGCCGATCCGGTTCCGGCCCTGCTGCAATTCATGGTCTCCTTCTGCTCGGTCCTCGGCTTCTCCATCCGCGTCGATGGTTGCGGCATTTGCGATGAGGAGGTTGGCTCGACACGGGAGGGGATTCCCTTCAGCATCGCGGCCGGGGCTCCTCTTTGTGCCGAACATCGCTCGGCTGCCGGATATCTGATGCTGAAACCGGGAACCTTCGCTCTTCTCGACTCGTTGGTGACCGGCAAAGGAGAACGGAGTCGACAGCAGAAGGGTTCCGAAGAGGCTGCTGCGGAACTTCACGATCTGCTGGTTCGCTTCCTGCAGTTTCACGTCGAAGGCCTTCGTACACTTAGAGTCGGGGGGATAACGTCATCGATGCTGAACAAGTGAAACCCGGAAGAGAGGCCGGACGTAGGGGGGCGTGTTGAAAACCGGGTGGAGACGAACGATCCCCCGCTCCCTGGATGTTCAGGCAAAGAAATCGGTACTCTTGCGGTATCGTCAGGTCGGTTCAGGCAGTATCTTGCGTTCGTCCGTCTGCATTAATGAATACTTCAAATTCGGTCAGGTCTATGGAACTCAGTGATGGTGTGCCCTTATGAAACCGTTCGACGGCATCAGGCACGGAACGTGTCGGATGATCGGACGTCCCAACAATCGACCATGAAATATCGAATGAACCATACTGAATGTGGAGGAGATCAACAATGACAAAAAAGCAAATCTGGATGATTGCCGGCTTGATGGTAC
>CAMLOB010000249.1 GCA_946481475.1 uncultured Chlorobiota bacterium
AATTGGCTTGGTGCCTTTGCTCTTTGCGTGAGGCCGTGGGTTATGAGCTATCAGCTATGAGCTATCAGCTATGAGCCGTCAGGCATCAAATATATTACGACTTCTGACTCTCGACTCCCGACTCTCAACCATTCAACTTTCAACTCTTGACTCCCGACTCTCAGCCATTCAACTCTTCAATCAATCAACAAATCAACTCCCCACTTCATCAACTCACGGATTCCTCATTCTTGTCCCCCACTGATACCCGATGTTGAACCGGAACCCTGCATAGTACTCCTTCCAGTCTCCGTCGCTTACCAGTGAGGTTGTGGGGGCCGAGATGAATGCCTCGAATCCGAGGACAATGAACTCGGCGGTAAAATTCCATCCGATTGCTCCTTCAACCGACGTTCGCAGCCGATTGATTCCATCGGTATTGCTCTCCAGCATCAGCGTCACGGTATCCTGTCCGTTGCGGTAGCGAATCTGATCTTTTGCATCGGCGATCTGCGAATACTGGAGCGTCCGGGTCGCCACTCCGTAGTCTCCTCCGATCCCTCCGTAGATGTAGTAGTACGAACCGAGCTGACCGAAATCACTGTCGAAAAAGACGCCGTAGACGGGAATCTGCAGTCCGACCGCACCGGATACGCCGTACTGCTGGTGATGGACGACACCGATCTCCCTGAACGAACGGGGAAGCCCTTCAAGCGAGAGATAGCTGCGGGAGGTATCTTCCGAGAAGATCACTCCCTGAACCGATCGGTAGGCCCCCTCGGCCCGAAGGACCGCCGGGAAGGGGAGGTGGTAAAGAAACCGGAGTCCGATCTCGAAAAAACCGGAGCGGGGAAAACGCTCGTCAGTCGCCTCATCGGAGTTGGCCTTGCGGATCGTCCGCTCCTCACATCCTCCGAAGAATCCTCCGGTCAGTCCCTCATCAAGAAAGTAGTCGAAGAAGCCGCAGGCATAAGGATCGTGCCGGTCGAACGGTGCAGTGGTAGGTTTCAACGCCTCGGTTCGCAGACCGGACGTCCTGTCATGAACATCGGCATAGAGAACGTTGGCCGAGAGAGAAAGAGAACCTCCGCGGGTCGGCGTCGGAAACCATCCGCGGGAGAGATGATAGATCTGCTCGGTATCGAAATCGAACTCCTCCGGATCGAGACTGTCGAGCGTCCAGTCCTCGTTCCAGTCTTCATCCTCATCCCCCGGCTGTGCCCGAAGCGTTCCGGCAAGGGAAAGAAGGCAGAGCGCAATAAAAACAATCAATCGCAAGGATGTATTCCTTTTTACCATGCTGTTACTCCGTCCGGTTATTCTTGTCGGGGGTTGGGGATGAGCTGTCAGCTTTGAGCTTTGAGCTATGAGCTGTCAGCTTTGAGCAGTGAGCAGTCAGCGGTCAGTCATGTGATCATACTGTCTTGACTTTCAACTCATGACTCCCGACTCCCGACTCTTGACTCTTGACTCCCGCCCCTTAACCATTCAACTATTCAACACTCCCAACCAACAACGATCCGTGAACAATCAGAAGACTCTCGACACTTAACTATTCAACAACTCTCAACCATTCAACTATCGAACCACATGCAACACCTGCGTCGCCTCACCGGAATTGGTGATGAGTCGGACGATAAACATGCCGCTCGGGATGGTAATATCCGGCGTGAAAGTGTTGATGTAGACCCCCTTGTCGAGCACCCCCAGATCCTGTACGTTCACTTCCTGTCCGAGAACATCATAGATCTTGAAGATGACTTCCGATTCCTTGTCGATTCTGAATCCCCAGGTCACCTTCACTCCGGTCGTCGTGGGGTTCGGGCGACCGGGATCGAGGACGGCAAAGCGGACGTAGGGGAGGCGCGGACCGATCGACTCGGTGATAATCGTGCCGATCATATCGGGAAACGTCTCTCCGGCAAACGTCAGGTTTCTGAAGAGGAGCAACGTGGTCGAATCGGTTCCGGCAAGAGCTTCACCGCTGAGGAGAAAGAGCGTATCCCCTTTCTCCACCCCGTCGTGCAACAGAAGAGAGAGGGAAAAGGACCAGGTAGAATCGGTTGAGCTGTCGAGCGTCGAATCGATCAGGGAAACTTTCGATCCCGGTCGGAAGACCTGCGGGTAGAATACCGTCGGCTGGGTCAACTGGAAATCGCCTCCGATATCGATCACCGATCCGGAATCGAGGGATTGATCACCATCATAACGAAAGAGAAGGGAAACCTCCTTGCCGACCAGACCGCGCGCAGTATCGACGCGAACCTGTCCGTGCGTTTCGGGAACGCACAGTTGCAGAAAAACGACGGCGACCGCCGCCCACATCCATCTTCTTGTTCTTGACATAAATCGTACG
The DNA here is from genome assembly GCA_946481475.1 of uncultured Chlorobiota bacterium. Next base: position 2,336 of record CAMLOB010000249.1, read on the forward strand.
TTCAACTCTATCGCCGACGGAAACTTCCGGCACTACGTTCCGGGAATGAAATCCGGGATGATCTCATGGAACGGGTAACAGGAGGGGAAAAGATTCAGGGGCAAAGACTCAGGGCAAAGACTCAGGGGCAAAGATTTTTGCCCCCCACGGGACGACATCGGAATCAATCCGACAATTACCCCATCGTACCCCTTGTCCCCCGTACCCCTTTCCGCAGCCAAACCTCGTCCACCTTCCGACACCCCGTTTACCGCGACAGAATCACAAACTCCGTTCGCCGATTCTTTCGTCGGTTCTCCTCCGAATCATTCGGGACCAGCGGCCGGGTCTCGCCGAAACCTTTGACGGCAAGTCGCAGACGGGAGACCCCCATATCGATCAACGCTTCGGCAACGGCCTGCGCCCGACGTTCCGACAATTTCAGGTTATACTCCTCGCTCCCCTGATCGTCGGTATGTCCCCGGATTTCAAGCTGCATTTCGGGGTAGCGTCTCATGGCGTCGGCAACTTCGCGGATGGCGGGGATCGACTCCGGTCTGATCGTCGCCTCGTTCAGATCGAACTCTATGTTGAGGAAGACGACGCTTCCGACCGTATCGAACGGCGTGATGACCGACCTGTCGTAGACCCCTTCGCCCCACAACCGACCGATGCCGAACTCCGGCAACGTCAGCGACAGACGGGCAGTGTGGATACCGGCACATTCCGGCGGACGGTAGGTGATGCGATAGAACCGGTTGAGCCGACGATAAATATCGATGAAGACATCGAGGAATTCCTTGCTCCGATAGATTCTGTACATCCTTCCGCCGGTATACTGCGCGAGATTGTTCAGGACCTCCTTGTCGGCCGGACCGTAGGCGATGGTATAGAGGGCGACATTGTTTTCCCGCGCTTTCCGATGCACATCCTCGACCTCCGCCTTTGAACTGCCGTCTCCACCGTCGCTGAAGACAATCAACACCTTGCGCGAGTCCTCGGGACCACGTCCCACCTCCTCGATCCCGGCAATAGTCGCGTCGTAGAGAGCCGTGCCGCCGCCGTAGGTGGTCAGATCCGTGGAATCGAATCCGGTAACCCATCGTTGTTTCTCTCCGGTCAGGGGCACCTCGACGAAATTTTTGTCGGTGAACGAGATCACCGACACATTGTCCCGCTTGCTGATCCCCCGCAACAACAGGGCAATCGCCTTGCGAAGGCGACGCACGCGAATCTCTCCCATCGACCCCGAATGATCCAGCACAAAGGCAAGGGAGTAGGGCTGGCGCGTCTCTTCACTCACTTCCTCGACGTTGAAATTCTCGATCACCGAAGCGGTCCCGCCGCACGAATCGATCAACACGCGCCAGTAATCCCGCCAGTCTCCGGTCCCCTGAAAATGGGGCGGGGCCAGACCGGAGATATAGCTGCCGGCAGTATCAAAAACATAGGCAAGCATTTCCACCTGATCGGGATAGCGACTGTCATCGACCGATCGGATGTCCATTCTGATCACCGGCAACACGGTATCGATCCGGCCTGTTCCGGCAACCGCAGCAGGTTCGGCGGGCCAGTCTTCCGGAGGAATCCCGAGCCGACGGAGCGAATCGATCTGACGCCAGTAGGCAAGAATGCGGGCTGAAGTTTCGGGGTCTGCCGTATCGTATCGGGCGGCAAATTCATCCAGTGAGAGATTCGACTTCAGATAGTCGGGCTGATATTCTTCCGGAGGGAGCGTTTCGTCGACCAGATTCTCGATATGGTGAGGACAGCCGGCCACCATGACTCCGCAGAGGAGAAGGGCAGAACTGTAGAGAAAACGTCGCAATCGGTTCATGGAAAACTGTCCCTTTAATCGATCAGGAATATACGTGAGGTCGATAAATTAGCCCTGAACAACGGATGTGAACAACGGGCGGTCCCCGCCTACGGCAATCCCGACTTCGGGTTACGGGGGCGTTCGACACGAAAGTGCAACCCCGTTTAATCGACAACAGCGGACAATCTGCGAAGAAAACCTATGACAACGAAGCAATCGAGCAGCGAGCACCATTCCTTCAGGGATTCCTGTCTTCTCTGCAACCGGAAGGAGATTCCCCAACGGATGTTTCCGTTGAGTCTTCTTCGTCCGGGCCTGCTCTCCCACATCCGCCGGCATCATCCGGAGCTGACCGAAGAAGGTCGGCTCTGCCTGGACTGCCTCAACCGGGTCCGCTCCGAGTATGTGCTGAAGCTGATGGAAGAGGAAAGCGGAGCGTTGAGTCGGCTGGAAGAGGAGACCGCAAAGTCACTCCGGGAGAACGATACGATGGCCCGTGATATCGAGAGGATGTTTCTGAAGCAGGCAACGTTCGGGGAGAAGATTGCCGACCAGGTAGCCTCCTTCGGCGGGAGCTGGAAGTTCATCAGTCTCTTCGGTACCCTGCTGGTCATCTGGATACTCGTCAACATAGCCCTTCTCGGCCGACCGTTCGATCCCTATCCGTTCATCCTGCTGAACCTGATTCTCAGTTGCCTTGCCGCCATCCAGGCACCGATCATCATGATGAGCCAGAACCGGCAGGAGGCAAAGGATCGTCTGCGGAGCGAGAATGATTACCGGGTGAACCTGAAGGCGGAACTGGAGATTCGCCATCTGCACGACAAACTTGATCTGCTGTTGCACAGTCAGTGGGAGAAGCTGATGGAGATTCAGGCGATCCAGACCGAGATGATGGAGGAACTGGCCAGAAAGCGTCGGTAGCGAAGATCGATCTTGTCCGTGCCGATCCGTCGCATCCGCATCATCCTGTACCATTGCATCGAGCTGTCCGGAGAACGGTACACGGATTTGACGGATCATAACAGATGAACGGGGATACATCACCCTGAACGCCCGGTCAGTCCCGCTCCCGCCGCAGCCGTTCGACCACATCCAGAATCTCCCGCAGGCATTCTTCCAGATTCCGCTCGATTTTCTCAGGGGAGAACCGGAGGATCTTCCAGGCGTACGGCAGCCGGTCCGACGGGGGATCGACGCTACGATCTTCCTCACCACAGAGAAGACCGATTCCTCCCTGTTCGACAAACAGCCCGAGATCGACTTCCATAACAGCATCCTTCACCTGCATATAGATTTTTCGCTCGACCTCCAGATCCCGGATGCGCAACGCGTCGGCAAGACGCTCTTCGGATTCGGAACCGATAATCAGATCTCCCAGATCGGCAGCCCGGAGCAATCGGTCGAAGGTGGTCCGCATGAACGTCACGCGACGGGGACGGCGGCAGGTGATCGGTCTGCCGAGCCGATGGACTCCGGCAAGGCGAATGCGGTGGTAGAGTTGATCGGCCGCCGGATGATCCGGCTCTTCCGGAAGCAACTCCCCGCGAGACATCGAGTCGATCCCGGCAACCTCTCCCCAGAACTCGATACTCCCCGGCAACCCCTCGGTGATTCCGCCGGTCTGATAGAGAGCAAGATTTCCAACTTCCCTCAGCACGTTCTTTCCAAGTGAACGTCCCAGCGCACGATCAGGCAACCGATACCAATGTTCATCCCGAAAACGGAGAAGATCGGCATCGTCGGTAACGACGGCAATGAGTGTATCGCGTCCGGAAGGAGCGACCGAAGCGGCAGGTTCTGACATGGCGATCAGGGTAAAAGGTGATACAAACAGGTCGAAACGATACGAGTCCGGAATGGCCTTCGCCGGAAGCTCTGCACGACTCCGGACACGAGGCCAATGATAAGGAAAACCGGAATCTCTTCAAACAGGGAACCGGATGCTCCGGGTAGATCGGCAGGGGGTACGTATTCAGTCTGTCGGCTTTGAGCTTTGAGCTATCAGATGTCGGTTGGCGCGGGTATATCTTCCTGAACTTCTTCATCTGTCGGCTTTGAGCTATCAGCCGTCAGCTATCAGATGTCGCAGCAGACTTCTACACTCTATGAACTCTCAACTCTACGAACTTCGATTCCGCTTCGGAAAGATTCGTTCCGCACCGGGCAGCCCGGCGTCGGGATAGACCCGCCAGTTACCGCTATTGATGGGGAAGAACGGCGGGGGGCAAAGACGGGGGGCAAAGACGGGGGGCAAAGACGGGGGGCAAAGACGG
>CAMLOB010000250.1 GCA_946481475.1 uncultured Chlorobiota bacterium
TATGAATCTGGTCGGGACCGAACAGACCTTTCTCCTTCGCGTGAAGGGAGATTCGATGATCGAGGCCGGTATCTTTGAAGATGATCTCCTTCTGGTACGTCGCGCCGAATCGGCCCGCAGTGGTGAAATCGTGGTTGCCCGTATCGGCGATGAAACAACAGTCAAGCGCTTCTATGATATCGCCGGACGGATCTTTCTGGAACCGGCCAACAAAAACTATTCGCCCATCATGGTCGAAGAGCCGGAAGATTTCCGGCTGGAAGGACGGGTTATCACGCTGATACGGGATATGCGAAATCTTGAGGTCAAGCGCCGGACGGTGAACGGGTTCGGGCGGCCTTCGTGATGAGGGAGAAGACGAGGGGTACAGGGGAGGAGGGACTTTCTCGTTGTGTGGACCCTGAAGGGAACCGCCGTGATGAGGAATACGTTGCCCTTCGGGTCAAGCCGGAGTTCTGTTCCCCCGGAAATATCATTACTTGAACATTAGTTGACGAAGCAGAAGCTATGTGCGGACGATTTACACTTGCCAGTGACTTGCAGGACTTTCTCGAACAGTTCAAGCTGGAGCTGCCGGAGGAGCTGATGCATCCCCGACTCTACAACATCGCACCAAGCCGGCCGGTGATCGGACTGGTGGCCGATCCGGAACCCCGGATCGAAGTGATGGAATGGGGATTTGTGCCGTCGTGGGCAAAGGATGACGGGAAATTCAAACCGGTCATCAATGCCCGGGCCGAGTCGGTGGCGGAGAAACCGTACTTCAAAGGAGCGTTCCGCAATTCCCGCTGTGCAATTCTGGCCGACGGATTCTATGAATGGAAAAGAGAGGGAGAGGAAAAACACCCCCACTGGATTACGCTGAAAGATGAAGGGATCTTTGCCATGGCCGGAGTCCAGAGTCACAGACATACCGCCGACGGTTCGGAACAGGTTACCTGTGCGATCATCACCACGGGACCGAACAAGCTGATGGAGGAGATCCACAATCGGATGCCGGTGATTCTGCCGACCGAGGATATCGGCATCTGGCTGGACAGGGAGACACGATCACAGGATGCCGAAGCCCTGCTCCGCCCCTATCCGGCATCCGATATGAAAACGCACGAGGTCAGCCGCTACGTCAACAATCCGCGGAACGATTCCCCTGAGTGTATCGTTCCGCTGACGTAATCGCGGAATCCTTGCGGTCTTCGTGGCAACTCCACCGATCCGGTACTCCCGAAGTGGACGGTCCATCCGGACAGATTACCACAAATTCACCAGGAGCACGAAGCATTGGTCTTGGTGGTTTCTTTGTGCCCTTCGTGTTGAGATCCAACAGACACTCCACCCTGGAAGAACGAGGCGTCAACTCCCCCGCTCAATCCGCACACGCACATTCTTGAACCCCGGCGTCCGTGACCGATCGTCCACCCGGGTCGGCACGAGAACGTTCGCCTCCGGATAATACATCGCAGCAGAACCGGAGGAAACGTCGTAACGGGAGATGCGAATGTTCTCCAGTCGCCCGGTCTCCGAAACCACCGTCACCCGCTCTCCGTCACGCAATCCAAGCCGACCGATATCCGCATCACTCATCATGATCACGTCGCGCGACGCCTGGTTCCGGTAGCGATCATGCTCCTCGTAGACCACCGTGTTGAACTGTCCTTCGGAACGAATGGTCATCAGCATCAGCTCATCGTCGGCAAGATCGAAACGAGGCGTCTCCACCGCAAGGAAGCGGGCACGTCCGTCCGGAAAGTTGAACTTTGGTGCGTGCCGCACCCGGTCGGCGACATGAAACTCTTTCTTCGTTTCCCCGATCTTTCCTACCTCTTCATATCCCGGCACCACTCCGGCCATCACGCGCCGGACATCGTCATGGTTTTTCAGCGAAAGGAAATCGACCGGACCGTCCGGAAGCAACCGTCCCCCGATACTCGTGACGATATCACTCTCGGTCCGGAGTTTTCCCTGCGGTCCCCGCATGCCACCTTCGGAGAGGCGAACGTAGCTGAACATGCTCTCCTGCGTCGTTGTCTGCAGTTCCTCGTCACGCGTCAATGTCGGGAGGATGATAATCTCCCCACCGTCACGCATCGGCCGCGGAACTACGTGCCCCTGGTTCAGCTTCGTGCTGATGTGAACGGTGGTTCCGATATTCGACAGGGCTCGCTCCGCATAACGGAGATCGGGATTCGAGGCGTAGAAATTTCCGCCGAGCATCAGGGCAAAATCGATCTCGCCGGCTTCGGCCGCATGAATACATCCCATCGAATCCATCCCCTCCCACTCGGGAGCCTTCAGACCGTACAGTTCCTCCATCTTCTTCAGGAACCCTTCTTTCAGTGACGGCGTGAACCCGACCGATCCGATCCCCTGCACGTTCGAGTGGCCGCGGATCGGCATCAGACCGGCCCCCTCCCTGCCGACCATTCCACGGGCAAGGGCAAGGTTTGCAATCATCGCCACGTTGTCGCTGCCGTGTTCGTGGTGCGTGATTCCCATCGCCCACATGAAGATCGCACCGCGGGAATCGCCGTACATCCGGGCGGTTTGCCGAATCGTTTCGGACGGGACGCCGGAGAGACTTGCCAGATCGTCAAGGGAGGTCTTCTCCAGTTCGATCCGAAGGAGATCAAATCCGTTGGTGGAACCGGCAATGAAATCCTCGTCAAGTTTCCCCTCCTCGATGATCACCTTCAGCACTCCTTTCAGAAAAGGAATGTCTCCGCCGATACGGGGCTGAACGTAGAGATCGTTGATCCTGGAACCGAAAAGAAGCGAGCCCGGTTTCGACGGGATGTTGAACCGGTCCAGTCCGGTCTCCCGCATCGGGTTGACCACCACGACCTTCCCCCCCCGCTTTCGCAACGCCGCAAGTTCGGTGATGATCCGGGGATGGTTGCTGGCCGGATTTGCGCCGATCAGCATCACGAAATCGGCCTTGTGAAGATCTTCCAGCACCACCGTCGCCGTCCCGCTGCCGATGCTCGCCCCAAGCCCCACACCGCTTGCCTGATGACAGTAGTAGGAGCAGTTGTGGACATTGTTCGTCCCGTAGACGCGGGCCAGCCACTGCAACAGGAAGGCGGCCTCGTTGCTGCTGCGCCCCGAGGAGTAGAAGAAGGTGTGACGCGGGTTGGTCCGACGAAGTGCGGCAACGGTCCGTTCAAGAGCTTCGTTCCAGTCGATCTGCCGGAAATGCGTCTCGCCGGTCCGCAGGGCAACGGGAAAGGAGAGGCGCCCGAGATTCTCCAGTTCGCGCGGAGTGAGCCGGGAAAGTTCGTTAACCGAATGATGATCGAAGAAATCGTCTGCGATCGGCGGCTGCATGTCGGCGGCCATCGCCTGCACGCTCTTCTTGCAGAACTCCGGGAAACTCCCCGCCTCGTTCCGCATCCCTCCGGCCTGTCCCCCCATGCCGTATGCACAGGTCTTGCAGGAGTTCTTCGAGAACATTCTCCGCCAGAACTCGAAGGGACCGGCCCCGAACGATTTTTCAAGAGTGTACCGGACGGCAGCCCAGCCCCCTCCGGATCGTACCTGCCCCATTCGTCCCATCCCGATTAGTTGTTTCTCGGCTTCACTTTCAATTCCACGGTAATCCAGACCGGAATGGCCTTGCCGTTCTGCATGCCGGGAGTAAAGCCGGTATTCTGCACCGCATTCACTGCGGCGGTCGCCAGCGCCACGTCGGTATCGTCCGGCACCAGCACCTGTTTGACCGCTCCTTTCTCATCGATCATCACACGCAGTTTGATCTCGGTGACCTCAGAGACCGTACCCTCGAAATTGAAGTTCCGCTCCAGTTCCGCCTGGTCGAACGTCGGCTTTGCCACACTCCCTTCCGCCTTCGGGTCTTCCTTCGGAGCTTCATCGGACGGTTTCGATGCAAGGCCGTGGGACATCGAGAAATTGACCGGGATCATCGTCCACATCTCGGCCGGTTCTCCCCCTTCGGTGCCGGGAGTAAAGGGCGTTTTTGTGATCGCTTCAACGGCCGCTGCGGCAAGCACCTCGTTCGGGTCTCCCTGCAGCTCCGTCTGCAGCACCTTCCCCTGTTTGCTCACGCGGGCGCGGACCATCACCGTCCCTTGCCAGGATTTGACCTTGGCTTCCTGCGGATAGACAAGGTTCTTCTGAAACGCCTCCTGATCCATCTCCGGCAAATGCGCATCGCCGACGTAGGCCCAGGAATCGGAAGCCCCTTCAGAGGTGTCGGCCGAAGCGCCGTCGTAGACCGCCGTCCACTGATCTTCCGTGGTAAACTTCACCTCCATCATAACCGACATCTCGACCGGAGTTCCGCCGGAGGAGGCGGGCTGGAACTGAAAGCGCTTCACCCCTTCGACGGCGGCCGCCGTGAAGACCGAATCGTCACTCTTCCGCACCGTCACATCCTTTACCGCTCCGGTCTCGCTTACCATCACATCCAGCTCCACCACTCCGTTCTGTCCGCTGAGAAGGGCAAGCTCGGGATAGTCGATCGTGGGGCTGTTCGGCATGATCGCCGGAGGCTTCGTGTCGCCGTCGACCATGTACTGCATGCCGATCGAGACGGAGCCGCGGGCCGGTCCCTGACCGGAAGAGGCCCCACGACTTTCACTCGGCGCCTGAGAGAATGCGGAAAGGCTGTAAAGAAGGAATGCTGCGGTAGCGAAAAAGAAACGTACTCTGTTCATCGTGCTCTGCATGGTAGATATGATTGAAAACCTGAGCGGGAATATAACCGGATCGGTCGGTTAATCGGCAATATGGAATCGTACAGGAATTACCATTGCCATTTTAACCCGAACTCCGTCCCGCTTTGCCGGTGTGAACGGGGTCGCTTTGACTGCGTTAACAGCCGTTTCGGTGAAGATGGCGTTGGTTGATTTAATCTCCCGGGCTTCTCTGACATTCCCCTCCTCATCAACATAGACTTTTACGTACACGACCCCTTCAATACCTTTCGCTGCCGCCTCTTCGGGGTAGGTCAGATTGCTCGCCAGATCCTCTATGGTATACTTCGGCACGGTTGCATCAGGCAGGAACTCCGGATAATCACCCGGATTGAACTCTTCCTTTCCTTCGTCAACTTCCTCTACGGGGGAAATCTCAGTCTGCGATGTAAAATCCGCAAAGCTTGTCTCTTCCCGCTCCACTCTGAACGCAACCTCCACCATCACCTCCATCTCCGCAGCCCGACCGGCGATTGTTCCGGGTTGGAAGGGCATGCTCTTCAGTCCGGAAACCGCTGCGGCAATCAGTCGTCCGTCGGCACCGTTCTCCACAGCCTCCATCCGCAGGATCGATCCGTCTTCGGCAAAGAGTGCTTTCAGAAGAACCCTCCCCTCGACCCCTTCTTCGGCAAGGATTTCCGGATAGAGGATGGCATCCGTTCCGGAGGATGCTTCCGGCGTATGAACCTCGGCCCCCTTCGGAAGGGCTCCGTGGAACTTCATGTCGAGCGTGACGGTCCGGTTCTGTTCCGGCTCCTGGGCGAGAACGGATATGCCGGTTAAGACCGTCAGGGCTGTGCAGAGAAGGATAAGGAGATGTGTTTTCGTGTGCATGTGATGATCTGAATAAGTGATTCTATTCGGCGAGTTGGAATGTTATAGGTATTGTAACGGCCATTGCAACCGGATAACCGGCCTGATTGGCAGGTGTAAAGCGGGTCTTGCGAACAGCCTCTATCGCCGCTTCGTCAAAGATATCGGAATCGATTCCACTGCGATGCACAACGCTTACCTTTACCACCTTCCCCGTCTTGTCTATCGCCACCTTCAGATATACCCTCCCTTCCAGACCTGCCTGCTGTGCCTCCTTTGGATAGACGAGATGAGACACAAGCTCTTCGCTATCATACTGAGGGGGGACGGCATCGGGAAAGAATTCAGGGTATGCTACCGTCGTATCCTGCTCTTCGTCTTCCGGGATTGATTCGAAGTCCTCAAGGGTTACGATAGTTCTCTTCGCAGCAGGCGCATCCGCATTCTTCACGGAGCCGCTCGGTGTGAGATCTTTTACTTCAATCCTGAAATCGGCCGTGACGACAACCCCCATCTCCGCATTCTCTCCATCGATTGTTCCCGGCGTGAACCTGCTCCGGTTCAGTCCGCTTACCGTCGCATGGAGCAGCCGTGCGTCGCCGCCGTTGTCGAGCGTCTCGGACTGCACCACTTCTCCCTTCTCATTGAAAAGAACTTTGAGGCGGACCGTTCCCTCTACACGTTCTTCAAAGGCACTTTGCGGATATGTGATCTCTTCGGCCCCCTGGACCTGTGACGGAAGGACGACCGCGCCCTTTGCCGGAGCCGTTTTATCCGATGTCAGTTGAAGGGAAACGACGGGAGTTCCGTTGAGTTGCCGGGCCGTCGCAACCTTGTCCGGTTTTGTACTCATCTTCAGATACAGTGTATCTCCGTTTT
>CAMLOB010000251.1 GCA_946481475.1 uncultured Chlorobiota bacterium
CCCCGAGACCCCCCCGGAGCGCCCACCCGACCCCCGCGCCGCGCGCGATGAGCAATGAGCTATGAGGAGTAAGAGTTCGGGAGTGAGCAGTCAGCTATGAGGAAGGTATATGACTACGACTCTACTCACACAAACAATACCTCCCTCCCGCTGACCGCTCAAAGCTGATAGCTCACTGCTCATAGCTGACTGCTGATAGCTCACTGCTCATAGCTGACTGCTGATAGCTCACTGCTCATAGCTGACCGCTGAAACTTCCCCAACACTTTTTGCATTTTTCCTTTTGAATTTTTTATTGAACCATGCTTCTTTTCCTGCACGGTGCTCTCTACACCAAAGATGAATTCGATCCGCTGACGGCGGTGCTTGCCGAGCGGTTCACGATCGATGCGATCAACTTTACGGGACACGGTCCGGGGAGCGTGTCGGACGAACCCTTCAGTATCAGTCTCTTTGCCGACGATGTCCTTCGACGGCTGGAGAGTGTGGATGCGGAGAGGGTGGATATTTTCGGCTTCAGTATGGGGGGATACGTCGGACTCTATCTGGCGGGGCATTACCCGAAGAAGATCGGACGCGTCATGACGCTCGGCACAAAGCTGCGGTGGGATCCGCAGACGGCTGCCCGCGAGGTGATGATGCTTGATCCGCAGAAGATCGAGGAGAAGGTTCCCCGCTTTGCCGAAGTGCTGAAGAGAAGGCACGGAGATGAAGGATGGAAGAGCGTCCTGAAGAAAACCGCCGAGATGATGACGAATCTCGGCAACGCCCCGGAGCTTTCTCCGGAAGGATTGCAGCAGATAGAACAGCCGGTTCGGCTCACGCTGGGGGATCGGGATCACATGGTTTCGATCGAGGAGACTGTGGAGACCTACCGGCTTCTGCCGAACGGAGAGCTGAACATCCTCCCCGGCATCGGTCATCCGCTGGAGAAGGTTCCGATCGATCTGCTGATTGAAGAGATTACCGGCTTTTTTACGCCCCGTGATTCCGAATAGTCTTACATCTGATTTTGTCTGAATACCGACATGGGATTGCACATCTACAACACACTCTCGCGAACGAAGGAAGAGTTCCACCCGATCGACCCGGAGCTGATCCGGATGTACGTCTGCGGTCCTACCGTCTACGGACACATGCACATCGGCCACGCAAAGAGTTACGTCTCCTTCGATATTGTCCGGCGGTGGATGATTCACCTCTACGGACCGGAGGGAGTTCTCTACGTGATGAATATCACCGACGTGGGACATCTTGTCGGCGACGGGGAGGAGGGAGAGGATAAGCTTGAAGCGCAGGGGCATCGGGAGAATCGTTCTCCCTACGAGATTGCCGCCTACTACGAACAGAGCTTCTGGGACGACATGAAGTCGCTGAACTGCATGATGCCGGACAGAACGCCTCACGCCACCGATTTTATCCGGCAGCAGATCAAAATGGCCGAAGATCTGATTGACCGGGGCGTTGCCTACGAAGCGAACGGATCGGTCTACTTCGACGTGGAGGCCTACCGGAAGATGGAGAAAGGTGAGGGGATGATCGAGTACGGCGGCCTCTCCAACCGGAAGGTCGAGGACCAGACCGGCGGGGAGCGGATCGAGGCGAATCCGGAGAAGAGAAATCCGCAGGACTTCGCTCTCTGGAAGCAGGCCGACGAGAAGCACTTCATGCAATGGTATTCTCCGTGGGGCTGGGGCTATCCGGGCTGGCATCTGGAGTGCTCGGTGATGTCGAGTTTCTATCTCGGCAAAACGTTCGATATCCATGGCGGGGGGATCGAAAACCAGTTCCCCCACCACGAGTGCGAGATCGCACAGAGTCAGGCGGCCAACGGCGCACCCTTCGTCCGCTACTGGATGCACCACAACATGGTCAACGTCGGCGGACAGAAGATGGGGAAGTCGATCGGCAATGCGAGCAACGTGAAGGAACTGATCGAGGAGGTGGGACCGATGGCCGTCCGGTTCTTCATCGCACAGAGTCATTACCGTTCGCCGCTGGAGTACGACCCGGATGCGATTGTGGCGGCCGGGAGCGGATATGAACGGTTGCGGGGGACGATCCTGCGGCTGCGTGAGGTGTTGGGAGGGGAAGCCGATGCCGACATGGAGAAAGTCAAACGGAACGAAGAGACCGGTGCGATCTGGGAGAAATTTGCCGATGCAATGAACGACGATTTCAACACGCCGGTTGCCATCGGTCATCTCTTCGAGGGGGTGTCGAATGCGAACAAACTCCTTGCCTCAGGGGGGGCTGATCGTCCACTGCTGGAATCGTACAACGCGCTCTTTACCGTCGCCTTCGAGAATGTTCTCGGTCTGGTGTTCCCCGCCGACCAGGCGAAAGGTGGGGCTCTGACCGACGACCTGATGCGTCTGATTATCGACCTGCGGGCCGGTGCGCGGCAGAACAAGGATTTCGCGACGGCCGACCGTATCCGGGACGGGTTGAAGGAGGCGGGGGTGGTTCTCGAGGACGGGAAGGAGGGGACGCGGTGGGGAGTGGAGTAAGAGAGATGGAAGTTTCCGCAGGGAGAGTCGTTGCCGATCTCTCCCTGCGGATCTTTTTTATGCCTCTTTTTCTATCTCCTCGATCTTCGCCGCCAGAATAAAATCGCTCTCGGTCAGTCCGTCGATCTTGTGCGTCCAGATCGTGACGCGAACTTTCCCCCAGGCAAGATGAATGTCCGGATGGTGCCCCTCGGTCTCGGCGATCGCACCAACCCTGTTGGTGAATTCCAGTGCCGACGCAAAATCGTCGAACGAAAATTCCTTCTCCAGATGATGTTCGTCAATCACGTTCCAGTCTCCTTCAAGCTGCCGGTGCAGCTCCCGGATTTCTTCCCCCTTCAACGGCGGAATTCCCCCCTGACAGGGTACGCAGTGTTTCTGTGCAAGCTCACTCATGGTCTTCTGTCCGATATCGTTCAGTGTGGAAATCTGTTCTCTGTCGGTCTTCAACAGTCCTCGCCAAGTTAACGATTCATGCCGAACTCGTATGAAACGCTCCTTCTATTCATCCCGTTCCTTCCTTGCGACTCTGTCTGCGACGATTCTTCTGGCAGGGTGCTCGTCTCCCACTTCCGACGCACCTCTGACCGACCGTGAGCTATCAGGACTGAAGGGGCCGGTGAAATCCGTGCTGATGGCGATCCCGGACACGGATCTTTCCGGTGCCGCAGAGGAGAGTACGCGACCTGCATACTACACGGAGTATACCGAAGGAGGAATGATCGTGAAGTTCATTCAGTTCGGAGTCGCCACATGGGACACTTCAAGCTTTGTGATGCACACATACAACGACCGGAATCTTCGGATCGAGACGGTAAAAAGAAAAGGGGGAGTTCAGGGTGGACTGGAACGAACACGGTACTTCTATGATTCAACCGGGAGACTGATTCGTCAGGAAATCCGCAGTGCCGACTCGCAGTCGGTTCCGGACTATCTCTTTCTCTACCTTCCGTTTGCCGGTCGGGCTGCCGATCCCGGATGGATCGACCGGAACATCGATCATCCGCTGGTCGCCGTTTTCTACAGGAATGACAAGGGGATCGATGTTGCGCACGAATGGATCATTGATGGAGAGAGTAAGGGCCTGGTGCGATATCTTATCGACACGGTCATCCTTGCGGAAGAGAGGCTGCAAAGCGTCCACGTGCCGACCGAATACCTGGAGAACTGCGAGGCGGACAACCATATCATGTATTTCGATATGAGGGGGCGCAAGCGGATGGACTGGATGTTCCGGAATTCTCCCACGCTCGATTCGGGTTTGTATGATTGTCTCGATATGGCGTTGCTCAGACAGATCTCTCTGTACGATGAACAGGGAAGACTGAAAGCCGGTTTCAGAACGGACTTCCCGCAACTCTCTCCGCCGTTCCACTACACGCAGTCACGGTTCGGCGATGCGGGGGAGCCGGTGCAGATATCGAGAGTCACGGGGTCGTCGATTGAAAGCATACTGGAGGGAGAGGGGGAGGAGACAACGTCCTTCGGGGATCGTGAGTACCGAGACTACGATGCGCAGGGGAATTGGCAGGTAATGAAAGTGGGGCTGGCCGATATCGAGTCGGCATTCGTGGTCTATCGACGAACGATCGACTACTACGAGAATCCCGAATAAAAAACAGGCTGTCGCCATACACGGACGACAGCCTGCCTCTTCGTATTCTCTTCTCGTTTCTACGAGTGAACCGACATCCCGCTCATGATCCTCACCGATTTGCTCGACCCGATCCGGTCGGCTCCGGCTTCGATCATGGCGACCGCCGTCTCGTAGTCTCCGATGCCGCCGGAGGCTTTCACTCCCATATCTTCCGGACAGCACTCCCGCATCAGTCTGACCGCCTCGACGGTTGCCCCTCCGGAGGCAAAGCCGGTTGAGGTCTTGACGTAGTCGGCTCCGGCCTTGTCGACGATCTCGCAGGCGCGGCGAATCTCGTCGTCGTTCAGCAGCGACGTCTCCAGAATCACCTTCAGCAGTGCATCCCGTTCGTGGGCGATGTCGACGATGGCTTCGATGTCCTTGAGGACCTCTTCACGCTTTCCCGATTTGAAGGCGCTCAGGTTCATCATCATGTCCAGTTCCAGCGCTCCGTCGTCCAGCGCATAGCGGGCTTCAAGCTGTTTTACCTCACCCAGGTGGGCGCCGTTCGGAAATCCGACCACGGTGCAGACGACGATCTCCGAATTCTGCTCGGCCAGCGCTTCACGAGCGGCGAGAACGAACCAGGGCATCACGCAGACCGAGGCGAAACCGTGTTCGGCCGCTTCGCCGCAGATGCGTATGATATCTCGTTCCGTTGTGTCGGGGCTCAGAGCAGTGTGATCAATACAGGCAGCAAGTTCCAATGCGTTCATTGTCTAATGTTGGATAAGTACCGGAAATGTTTGCCGGTTCTCCCCCTGGGACAGATGAATGAAGTATTGTCCGGAGGAGAACGTACTTGTATCAATTATGAAAGGAAAATTGTCAATTGTTTGCGACAACGCCAAACGTCCGGCAGGGTCGTAAAGACGAAGCGTTGCCGGGTCCGATGAAGGAGGACCTTCCCGCTCGATGGCGATTCCTCCCTGACCGGGAGCCGGGTTAGGAACGGCGTGAAATCGTACTTTCGTGGATGTCCCTTCCGTCTCGATGCCGAGCGTCACCTGCATCTCGAATTGTGCCAGCGTCCGAACCAGTTCTCCCTGATTGACGAGCACATCGCTGACCGACTCGATGTTGACGATGATCGTCTGCTCGGTGCTGTCGATCCGGTAGAGCCGGTGAACGATACCGTTCGGCGTGATGAAGCTGAACTCCAGCGGGACGTTCCGGTAGATGCCGTACTCGGTCGGCTGAATCTGTTCGATGCGGATGCGGAGTTCGTCCGGTGCGTCCGGATTTGATATCCCTATCTGGAAGATCGGCCAGCCTTTGCGCCGGACCCACTGATCGAAGAACCAATCGAAATCCGTTCCGGCGATCTCCTCGCAGACCGCGATCAGACTGTCGGTCTCCGTGGTGCCGTAAGCGTAGCGTTCAAGATAGGTTTTCATCGCCGTGAAGAAACGGCTCTCGCCAAGCTCGAACCGGAGCATTCCGACGACGACCGCCCCCTTGTCGTAGATGGTTGCCGGATAATTTGATGAGGGAGACTCGCGCGGAAAATCATACAGGGGAAGGGCTCCCTCACGCGGCGCCACCTGTTGCAGATAGCTGTTCAGCTTCTCCTGTTGCAGTGCCAGATAACTGTCGTACCCGAAGAGTTCCTCCATCCAGAGCGACTCGCAGAACGTGGCGAAGCTTTCATTCAGCCAGGCGTGACGGAAGTCGACCGGGGAGACCAGATCGCCGAACCACTGGTGGGCCAGTTCGTGGGGGACGACAAGGTCGAGCGAGTCTCCTCTGCGGGAGAGTGTCGTCGGGTAGGAGATCATCGTCTGGTGCTCCATCGCTCCTTGCGGCGTGTTGACATATCCCACTTTCTCGAAGGGATAGGGGATGAATCGCTCGGCATAGGTCTCCACCATTCTCGGCAGAAGAGCAAAGGTCTTTTTCGTTGCGGCCGTATCCGACGGCATGGCGTAGAGGAGCATCGGCAGTTCCTGCGTACCGACGTTCAGTTCCGCATAGGGGGCGACGGCAAACGTCAGCAGATAGGTGGCCGCGGGATAGATGTGATTCCAGACGTAGAGGACGTTCCCGTCGTCCAGCACGTTCTTCTCCATGAGGAGTCCGTTCGAGGCGACGGTCATCCCCTCCTTCACAAGGAAACGTCCGCTGAAGGTTGCCTTGTCGGATGGGTGATCATAGCACGGAAGCCAGTGCTGCGTGGTGGAGACATAGTTGTTCATGAACCCGACTCCCATCGCATAGAGGACGCCGTTCCCGGAGGA
>CAMLOB010000252.1 GCA_946481475.1 uncultured Chlorobiota bacterium
GTCTCAACCAGTAACATTCATCACCTCTTCTAATCATGCAAGAAGAACTGGAAAACCAGACCGAAGCGACCGAGTCGGCACAGACTGCTGAAGGGTCCGGAGAGACGACGGAAACGACCGCAGTTGAGACCCCGGCCGCAGAGCAGGGATCAACCGAGGAGGTCGTCGCTTCCGAGGGGACCGATTCCGAAGGGATCGAAGGGGAGTACAAATCGCATCGGAAGATCCGCACCGGCGTTGTCCTGTCCAACAAGATGGACAAGAGCATCATCGTGCAGGTGACCCGGCGGGTACGCCATCCGATCTACAAAAAGTACTTCTTCAAGTCGAAGAAGTTCATGGCACACGACGAGCAAAACGAGTGCCGGATCGGAGACACCGTCCGTATCGTCGAGACGCGTCCCCTCAGCGCACACAAGCGCTGGAATCTGGAGAAGATAGTAGAACGAGCCAAGTAACATCCGGGGTATCCGACTTCTGTGTCCGGTGATCGGCGCAGAAGAGAGTCCCGACGGAATATCTCATAGAGGAAGTCATGATTCAGGAAGAAACCGATCTGGTTGTTGCCGATAATTCCGGCGCGCGTCGCGTCCGATGCATTCGCGTCCTCGGCGGCAGCAAGCGCCGATATGCCGGGGTGGGAGACGTGATCGTCGTCTCGGTGAAGGCGGCGTTGCCCGGCGGGGGCGTCAAGAAAGGAGATGTCTCCAGAGCGGTGATTGTCCGCACGCGAAAGGAGACTCGTCGCCGCGACGGCAGCTACATCCGTTTCGATGAAAATGCAGCGGTTCTGCTGAACGCTCAGGGAGAGCCGCGCGGCACGCGCATCTTCGGGCCGGTGGCCCGCGAACTGCGCGACAGGAACTACATGAAAATCGTATCGCTTGCTCCGGAGGTGTTGTAATGGGGAGAATTCGCATCAAGAAAGGGGATGAGGTGATGGTGATCACCGGAGCCGACAAGGGGAAGACCGGGCGCGTTCTCGAAGTCCTTCCGGCCGCCGGCAAGATCCTGGTCGAAGGGGTCAACGTCCGCAAGCGGGCCTGGCGCCGGGGTGTGAATCCGAATCTGCCCGACGGCGGTATTCACGAGAAATCCCTTCCGATCGACGCATCGAACGTGATGGTACTCGATCCGGAGACGGGAAATCCGACCGGCATCGGCATCCGCTACGAGATTGACGCCGACGGCAACCGACGCCGTATCCGGTTTGCAAAGAAATCGGGAAAAGAGATTCCGGAACAGTTCTGAAGAAGCAAGTTGAGGCGGTTCCTCCGCAAGGAGAGCGGAGCCGCCGATCATGAAGAGCATTATGGCAAACAAGAATACAAACGGCAGCGCAGCGGGGAACCCGCGACTCCTTGATAAGTACCGGCAGGAGGTCGTACCGAATCTGATGAAGAGATTCAACTACGACAACATCATGCAGGTGCCCCGCCTGGTAAAGGTGGCCGTCAACCGGGGTGTGGGAGATGCGATCAGCGACAAGAAGCTGTTGCAGGACGCTATCGAGGAGATCAAGCTCATCACGGGACAGACCCCGACGGTGATCAACGCAAAGCATTCGATTTCCAATTTCAAGCTCCGCGAGGGAATGCCGATCGGCGTGCGGGTTACGCTGCGGGGAATGCGGATGTACGAATTCTTCGATCGCTTTGTCTCGATCGCTTCCCCGCGGATTCGTGACTTCCGGGGCTTCTCCGACAAGTCATTCGACGGACGGGGGAACTATACGCTCGGCATTCGTGAGCAGATCATCTTCCCGGAGATCGATGTCGACAAGGTGAGCCGGATCAACGGATTCGACATCTCCTTTGTCACCACCGCTCAGACCGACGAGGAGGCCTATGCACTGCTGCAGGAACTGGGCTTTCCGTTCCGTAAGCGGGAGACGGCTGAAGCCGAGGCGACGGCCGCTGCATAAGTACAGAGAGAACGTTAATTAGGATAGAGAACCAGCAAGGTCTAGATAAGAGAGTTCATGGCACGTAAATGTCTGATCGCGCGCGAAGTCAAGCGCCGGAAACTGGTGGACAAGTATGCCGAGAAGCGGCAGGAACTGAAGGATACCGGAGACTACGAGGGGCTGCAGAGGCTCCCGCGCAACAGCTCGCCGGTGCGGCTTCGCAACCGCTGCATGTTAACGGGACGTCCAAGAGCGTACTACCGCAAATTCGGACTCTGCCGTGTCGAGCTTCGGCGACTCGCCCTGGAAGGAAAGATTCCTGGAATCAGGAAATCAAGCTGGTAATTCACCTACAATGATTGTGAAGGACGACCTGGTCAATTCAATACGACTATGACTGATCCCATTTCAGATTTTCTGACGCGGATACGAAACGCATCACGGGCAGGACACCGTTCTGTGGATGTCCCAGCCTCGAAATTAAAAGAAGGCCTTGCGAACATCCTGAAGGATCAGGGGTTCATCGAGGAGTTCGAACGCATCAACGAAGGCCCGCAAGGGATCATTCGGATGAAGCTCCGCTACGTCGACGGTTCTCCGGCCATGCTGGGACTGCGGCGGGTGAGCCGTCCGGGACTTCGTCGATATGCAGGAGCCACAGAACTTCCGCGCGTTAGAAACGGGCTCGGCATTGCCGTCATCAGTACCTCGCATGGTCTGATGACCGACAAGGAGGCGCGCAGGCGGAATGTGGGGGGAGAAGTCCTCTGCTACGTCTGGTAAGGAAGACCGCCCGGCTCTGCCGATTGAGTTGAGATACTGAACACAAACGTACTGGAACAGAAACCGTGTCGAGAATAGGAAAACTGCCGATCGAGATTCCCAAGGGCGTGACCGTGGGTCGCGACGGGGATGTGATCTCGGTAAAAGGACCGAAAGGGGAGCTGAGCATCCCTGTAAATCCGGCAATGAATGTCGAAATCGGCGAGACGGAAATCACCGTGACGCGACCGAACGACCTGGCCTTGAACCGTTCGGCGCACGGGCTTACCCGTTCGCTGATCGCAAATATGGTGCAGGGCGTTTCCGAGGGCTTCAGCAAGAGGCTGGAGATCGTCGGCGTCGGTTTCCGCGCCGAGATGAAAGGGAGCTACCTGCAGTTGAATCTTGGGTTCTCTCACCCGATCTTCTTCTTCCCACCGGAAGAAATCCAGATTGCGGTGCCGGAGCCGACCAAGATCGAGATCTCCGGCAGCAACAAGCAGTTGGTCGGACAGGTTGCGGCCAAAATTCGCAAGCTTCGTCCGCCGGAGCCCTACAAGGGGAAAGGGGTCAAGTATCAGGGCGAACAGATTCGTCGCAAGGCAGGCAAGACCGCCGGATAAGACCGGTAGAAATTCAGGACGATTTATTTCACTGTAGAATAATGAGCCAACAGAAAAAATATCAACGTCGCCTTCGTCGCAAGCGCTCGATCCGGAACACGGTCTCCGGTACTGCTGAACGTCCGCGTCTGTCGATCAATCGCAGTCTGAAGCACATCTATCTCCAGGCTATCGATGATGTCTCCGGTCGGACTCTGGCTGCCGCCTCGTCGCTGAACGACGAGCTGGTCAGCTCGCTGATCGAGAAGACCGAGGATGGAGCGAACATGGCGGTCTGCAGGGCCGTCGGAAGGGCGATGGGTCGCCGGTTGAAGGAACAGAATATCGATCGGGTGGTCTTCGACCGCAACGGGTTCCTCTACCACGGTCGCATCAAGGCAACCGCCGACGGTGCCCGCGAGGAAGGATTGAATTTCTAAGTCGGACCACGAACGTTTATCGAACAGGATTTTTTCGGAGAGACTTGTGGCAGATAATCATAATAAGCCAAAAATCGGCGAACTGGAACTGAAGGACAAACTTGTCTATCTGAACAGGACCGCAAAGGTCGTCAAGGGTGGGCGTCGGTTCGGATTCAGTGCGCTTGTAGTTGTCGGCGACGGAAACGGGCACGTCGGTGTCGGACACGGCAAGGCCCAGGAAGTGGCCGGTGCCATTGCCAAGGCGACCGATGCGGCACGCAAGAGCGTCGTCAGAATACGTCTGCTGGGACACACGATCCCGCACGAAGTCTTCGGAAAGTTCGGCGCAGGCAAAGTGCTGCTGAAGCCGGCGACGCCGGGAACCGGAGTGATCGCCGGTGGTGGGGTGCGTGCGGTGCTGGAGCTTGCCGGAGTGCAGGACATCCTGACCAAGAGCAAGGGGTCGTCAAACCCGCACAATACCGTCAAGGCCACGCTTCATGCCCTCCTCAGTCTCGAGGATGCGAATATGGTGGCGATGCGGCGGGGAGTGCCGGTGGAAAAGGTTCTGAAAGGGTAACCGAGCAATCCAAAATTCAAAAGGCCCGCAGAAAAAAGCACCTCTTTGTATCGATTGTAGGGTAATTGAGAATCATTTTGAATTTTGCATCCGCCGCGGCGGATAATTTTGAAGTAATATGGCGCGTATCAAGGTAACACAGGTTCGGAGCACGATTGATCGGTCGCTGAAACAGAAGCGGACGATGACCGCGCTCGGTCTTGGGAAAATCAATCGGACGAAGACATTCGACGACACCCCGGCAATCAGGGGAATGATCCGCGTCGTCGAACATCTGGTGAAAGTGGAAGAAGTTAATTGACGCGCTGCGGTTCGACGGGGAATTCCCGCAGAACGTAACGCGCAGTATTCTCGATCAGCAACGACAAGTTATGGCGAACCATCTCGCATCTCTTCGCTCACCGGGAGCGACTAAAGCAAAGAAACGGATAGGTCGCGGTCCGGGTTCCGGTCGCGGCGGCACCTCGACGCGGGGACACAAGGGACACAAGTCACGCTCGGGCTTCAACCAGTTGAAGAACTTCGAGGGGGGACAGATGGCCTATATCCGGCGCGTGCCGAAGTACGGATTCGACAACCCGTTCCGCGTGGAGTACCAGGTGATTAACCTCGGTCGTTTGCAGGAACTCGTCGACGCCGGACGGCTCCAGGCCGGTTCGATTACGCCGGAAAGTCTCTACGAAGCGGGGGCCGTCTCCAAAAAGAACCAGCCGGTGAAGATCCTCGGTGTCGGGGAAGTCTCGGCGAAGCTCAACGTAACCGCCCACAAATTTTCCGCCTCGGCCCAGAAGGGGATTCAGGATGCAGGCGGATCGGTGACGATTCATGAATAAATTTTTCGAAAGCCTCAGGAACGCCTGGCATATCAAGGAACTGCGCGAACGTATCATCTTCACAGCGTTGATGCTGCTGGTGGTACGTGCCGGTTCTTTTATACCCCTTCCCGGAGTCGATCCCGATAATCTCGGGTCGATCGGCAGCGGGGGGATAGGCGGACTTTTCGATATGTTCGTTGGCGGAGCCTATTCCCGGGCGGCCATCTTCACGCTCGGCATCATGCCCTATATCTCCGCATCGATCATTATTCAGTTGCTCGGGGCGGTTGTCCCGTCGGTGACGAAAATGCAGCGAGAGGGAGAAGAGGGACGGCGGACACTGAATAACTGGACGCGGTACCTGACCGTAGCGCTGTCGTTCGGACAGGGAATGGCGATTGCCTTGACGATTCAGGGATCCGGACAGGGGGCACCTCCGGTTCCGCCACAGATTAACGGCTTTCCCTATATTCTGACGGCCGCGATCATCATGACCGCCGGCACGGTCTTCCTGATGTGGATCGGTGAACAGATTACCGAGAAAGGGATCGGAAACGGTATTTCGCTGATCATCTTTATCGGCATCATTGCCGACCTTCCCGGCGGTATCCGGGCCGAGATCGAGGAGATTACCGCAGGAACACGGTACCTGGTCGTCGAGATGCTGATCCTGGCTGCCCTTCTCGGAGTAATCGCCGCCGTGGTGATGTTCACGCAGGCTGTCCGGAAAATTCCGGTCCGCTACGCAAAACGCCAGGTCGGCAAACGGACGGTCGGGGGACAATCCTCGCACATTCCGATCAGCATGGTGATCGCCAACGTGATGCCGATTATCTTTGCCCAGGCGCTGATGTTCGTGCCGCAGGGAATCAGCGGCGTTGCGCCGGAGAGCACGATCGGCCGCTGGCTGAGCGTGAACTTCAACTACGGAACCCCTCTCTACTCGCTGACGCTCGCGTTGATGGTCGTCTTCTTCACCTTCTTCTACACCGCCATCGTCTTCAGTCCGCGCGATGTAGCCGAGAACCTGCGGAAGCAGGGAGGATTTATTCCGAACGTCCGTCCGGGGAAGCCGACCGAGGAATATCTCGACGGTATCCTGACCCGGGTAACCGTACCGGGGTCGATCTTCCTGGCGGTGGTTGCCATCCTTCCGGCATTTGCCCAGCAGTGGGGCGTATCGTCGGTCTTTGCCCAGTTCTTCGGCGGCACAAGTCTTCTGATCATTATTGGTGTGGCGCTTGACACGCTCCGCCAAATTGAATCATATCTGGTGATGCGTCACTACGATGGCT
>CAMLOB010000253.1 GCA_946481475.1 uncultured Chlorobiota bacterium
CTTGCAACAGAGAACCGAACCTCTGACCTTCTCTCCCTCCGAAAGATGGGGATCACGGCGAAAAGACGTTGATCTCGTATCCTCCCGCACGATCAATGTGACGATAGGGCGGATAGAAGTCAGAGGAATTGCCGAGCAGAAAAGGGAACAACCGGCTTCGCCGGGCACCCGAAACAGACCGCAGCCCCCCTTTGCCGGAATCTCGCTCGGAGAATTCCTGAAGGAATACGGAAGGAGGGACCGATGAGCAATCTGCCGGGTATCGCCGAGGTAACGACGCGACTCAGAAACGTCCTGACCGGAGTTGCGGGAAGAGTGGGATACGGCACCACCGTTTCAACGCTGCGACCGGAGGCCAACGCCTCCGCCGGCTCCCCACGCATCAATCTTTACCTGTATCAGGCAACGCACAACACATCTCTTCGGAACGAAGACCTGCAGACCAGACGCTCGGACGGCTCGCTGCTCCGCAAGCCGTCCGTGGCGCTTGATCTGCACTATCTCGTCAGTTTCTACGGAAGCGGAAGCGGTCAGGACCAGGAGATCAGAGCGCAGGAACTTCTGGCGGAGACCATGCTTACGCTTCATCAGTATCCGATCCTCAGCCGGAACGATGAAGCTGCCGAGATACGCATTACGCCCACCCCGCTTTCACTTGAGGATCTGTCAAAGCTCTGGTCGATCTTCCCTCAGACTCCTTACACCCTCTCGACCGCCTTCCAGTGCTCCGTTGTCCTGCTGGAATCGAAATCGGTGCCGGGTCAGGCGCTTCCGGTAGGGCATGCCGCTATCCGGGTCGTCCCTTTCGGGAAAATGGTGATCGAGAAGATTCTGAAAAACGGAACGCAAAACCCGGCGATCACAATCGCCGACAAGGGGGCTATTATCGGATCGGGACTGAAGGGGGAGGATGTCCGGATACGGATCGGGGAAGCTGAGATCGTACCGGAGAAGCTGTCCGACACGGAAATCATCGTCGATCTGTCGACAGCCGATCTTCAGGCGGGCGTGTTGCCGGTTCAGGTGATCCACCGCGTCGGAATGATCCCCGGAGACGGGACATCGGTCCGCACCGCTCAGACATCGAATGTTCTCCCTCTGGTCCTCCGTCCCATCCCGGAAGTTCCGACCTCTCCGGTCACCGTCGGCTCGAATCTGGACATTGTGATCAAACCCGATGTCGAACCGCTTCAGCAGGGGATCCTGTTGTTGAACGGTGCCGAAGGGACGTCACTCCCTTCCTACGTTATCGAAGCCCTCCCCCGCGCCGCCGCCGATCCGCCGTCGGCAACGCTGAGCTTTCCGACTACCGGAGTCGAACCGGGAAAATATCTGGTACGAGTTCAGATCGACGGAGCCGAAAGTCTACTTGAGACCGACGCAGAGGGTCGGTACGAAAAACCGAACATCACCATACAATGACCTCTGCACCATATTCCTGAAGAATACCCTGAAGATCGGATTCCAGAACTGAACGAAAATGCCCGGACACGAAGAACATATTCTCTGGTATGAGGCCAACCGTCGCCATCTGCACGCCGCTCTTGCCGTGCTGCACGACAGACTCCGTCGCCGTCTCGCAGAAAGCGAAGGGAAAGACGGGGACGGAGAGGAGGCGAAAGAACGACTGCGGCTGACCCGCGAAGAGCTTCCGGCCCCCTCGACGCTCGACCGGATCGGCACGCTCTTCGGTCTTTCACAGTTCGAGCGGGATCTGCTCCTGCTCTGCGCCGGACCGGAACTCGATTCCTCTTTTGCCGAAACCTGCCGCGCACTCGGGATGATGCCGCCGACGTTCAGTCTTGCTCTGGTCGTCCTTGAAGAGGGAGACTGGAATGCCGTCTCTCCGGTCGGCACGCTCCGCCGCTGGCGATTGATCGACGTCGGATCCGGCGATGTGCTGACAACCAGCCCTCTCAGGATTGAAGAACCGCTGCTCCATTATCTCGTCGGCCTCCCCTGTCCGGACGAACGTCTTCTGAGTCTTACGACGCCGATTGTCGGAGAAGATCCTCTCCCCTCTTCGCAGTCGATCCGGCTTGAGGAAATCACGGCCCTACTGAAGCGGTATGCGGACAAACGCGATCCCCTTCCGATCATCCGGCTACACGGCGAGGACGGCCCGGCAATCCGCACGATTGCGGCGCGGACATCGGCCGGTCTCGGCCTGGGCCTCCGGTCGATTCCGGCCCGGTCGATTCCCGGCTCCCCGGCCGACCTCGAACTCTTCTGCCGACTCTGGGAACGGGATGCAGGACTCCATTCGCTGGCCCTGGCGATTGACTGTACGGACCTGAAGGAAGAAGATGAGGGACGCACCGACATTGTGCTCCGGACCATCGAAGAGATCCGGGGACTGATCTTCATCTTCGGCGGATTGAAGCGTGATCCGGAACATCGCTCTCTCTTCTCCATTGAGATAGCAAAGCCGACTCCCGAAGAACAGAGTGAACTCTGGAATGAGTTTGTACAGGGAATCGATCTGGAGGGAGAGAATGATCGTCTGAGCGCACAGTTCAACCTGAGCGGAAGAACAATCCAGCGCATTGTGACCGAAGCGACGGCAACCTGGAGAGCAGATGACGCCGCCGGCTCTTCCCCCCCCCTCATCGAAATGCTCCGGACCGTCTCCCGCAGGACGTTGCGGGGAAAACTCGACGGCATGGCTCAACGGATTGAGCCGGGAGTCGGTTGGAAGGATCTTGTCCTGCCGGAATCCGAAAAGGAACAGTTGCGGGAGATTGCCCTTCAGGTCAGAAACAGAACCACCGTCTACCAACGCTGGGGATTTGCCCGAACGAGCGGTCGGGGTCTGGGAATCACGGCTCTCTTTGCCGGACAGAGCGGCACCGGAAAGACAATGGCGGCCGAAGTGCTGGCTGCGGAACTTGGACTTGATCTCTACAGGATCGACCTCAGCGCCGTGATCAGCAAGTACATCGGCGAGACGGAAAAGAATCTGGGAAGAATTTTCGATGCGGCCGACGAAGGGGGAGCCATCCTCCTGTTCGATGAAGCCGACGCTCTCTTTGGAAAACGGAGCGAAGTGAAGGACAGCCACGATCGATACGCAAATATCGAAGTCAGCTATCTGCTGCAACGAATGGAGACGTACCGGGGACTGGCCATCCTGACCACCAACCTGAAGGATGCACTTGATCCCGCATTCCTGCGACGTCTGCGGTTCATCGTCTCGTTCCCTTTCCCCGATGCGGCAAGCCGGGAATCAATCTGGCGTCACGTCTTCCCCCCGGAGACACCGACCAAAGATCTGGATCCGGTAAAGCTTGCACAGTTGAGCGTGACAGGCGGACATATCAGGAACATCGCTCTCGGCGGAGCATTCCACGCGGCGGAGGAAGGAGAGGAAGTACAAATGCGGCACCTGCTGGCCGCTGCAAAAAGCGAACTGGCGAAGCTGGAACGAAACGTGGTGCCGCAGGAGATCAAAGGGTGGATTGATGAAGAGAACTGTAAACCTGCACATCGAGCACCTTCTTCTTGAAGGTCTGCCCGCGCTGGACGAAGCGCACATCGGTCGAGCCGTGCAGAGCGAGCTGGTCCGTCTGCTGCACGGCACTCGGGATGATCCGACCCCATCGGGAGAGATCGCCCGAATCGACGGAGGAACATTTGTGGTGAAGGAGAACATGGATGCCGAACATATCGGTCGGGCAATCACACGGAATATCGTTGCGAGCATCTTCAACGTATCCGACGGAAGGAACAAATAGATGAAGAGAGAGAGAACGCAAACGGCGCCATCCGCCACATCCGGAAACCAGACACTGCACCGGAAGCTGCGGATCGGCAGTCCGGACAGTCCGCTGGAACGGCAGGCCGACGCCGTCGCCGATCAGGTCATGCGCATGCCCGAGCCGACGGTCCAGCGCAAGTGTGCACGGTGCCAAGAGGATGAGAAAACGCTCCACCGCAAAGAAATCGGTGCGCTGAACTCTCCTTCCGTCGCCCCTCCCATCGTCCACAATGTCCTTGCAGCTTCCGGTCGACCGCTCGATCCGGTCGCCCGTTCGTTCATGGAACCCCGCTTCGGGCGTGACTTCGCCGACGTTCGCATCCACATCGGAGAGCGGGCAGCCGAGTCGGCCGATGCGGTCAACGCCCTGGCCTACACCGTTGGAAGAGACGTTGTCTTCGCCGAGGGGCAATACCGGCCGGAAACCGAGGAGGGACGAAGATTGATTGCACATGAATTGGGGCACGTCGTGCAGGGGAAGACAGGCACCGGACAGCAGTTGGCACGACAGGAGAAGGATGAAGGAACAGAAAAAACATCAGCTTGTCCGGTTAAAGCGAAAGGTACGTTGAGCGAAGTATCTTGGGGTGAAACTGCAGGCATCTACCCTACGGCAAACAACAAGTACCAACCTGACAAGTGGGATCCGGACAAGACATGCGAACTACTCAAAATGCGGGGTGCTGTACATGCGGTAGGCCAACGTGGGGAAAGCGTTCACCGCGGCAAGCCAAAGGACAATGACCCGCTGGAGCAGAAGCTAAAGACATACCATTTAACCGAGAACTTTCCAGCACTTGATCCGAAAATCAACGATACTAAAGTCAAATGGTTCTTTTTATCCGAAAAGAGCCAGGACATGCATCCGGGTATAAGCAATGAAGAACGGGTTAAAACTTATGGTCCGTTTTACAACATCGGAGGTGGTGATGCTGCAAAGGGAGACATATACGTGCATTTTTT
The DNA here is from genome assembly GCA_946481475.1 of uncultured Chlorobiota bacterium. The sequence goes on from CAMLOB010000253.1 coordinate 4,721, forward strand.
CAAAGTCAAGAATCAGTAAAACAACAACTTGACTCTCCTACCTGCACGGGCCATTTTTCCGGCACCTTAACTATATGAAAACGAGATCCAGTACATATAGGCTACTTCAGCAAAAGGGCAACATGATTTCCGATCAAGTCATGCACATGCCCGAACCGACGGTCCAGCGTACGTGTGCCCGGTGCGAAGAAGAAGAGAAAAATCTCCACCGCAAAGAAAACGGTACGCTGAACTCTTCTTCTATCGCCCCTCCCATCGTCCACAACGTCCTTGCGGGATCCGGACGTCCGCTTGATCCCGTCGCCCGCTCGTTCATGGAACCCCGCTTCGGGCGCGACTTCGCCGATGTTCGCATCCACACCGTAGAGCGGGCCGCCGAGTCGGCCGATGCGGTCAACGCTCGGGCCTACACGGTCGGAAGAGACGTTGTCTTCGCCGAGGGGGAGTACCGGCCGGAGACCGAGGCGGGGCGGAGATTGATTGCGCATGAACTGGGGCATGTTGTGCAGGGACAAGCAGGTGCCGGACAGCAGTTGGCAAGACAGAAGAAGGATGAGAGTGTATTAACAAGCGACATATCCAACCCGAAAAAAATCAGAATATGGATAAACACTTTTATTCCTATGGATCGAGTGGATATGGCTGGTTTCGGAGAAGGTGATATTTGGGAATCAGGAATTCGATGCTTTGCAGGAGACGGCAGAGAATTCAGTAATGACATCAAAGCATCCTACCGCACACAGCAGGTCATTGAGTTTGATACTGGCACTCTCGAAAAGACAATGGACACTCTAGATACGGGAGAAACTCACCTACAAGAGTGCTGGACTGGAATAACCATCTTATCCAAGAAAGCGCCTACTAATGGAATCATCACTACAGGACCTGAGAGAATCGGAGATAACCTTCTTAAACTAAACTTCACTGTAGATGCTTCAAACCCCTTGCTGCCTCTGATTGCACCCGCTATAAACCTATCGTTATCGATCTACATTATCCTGAACAATCGAACAGCAATTATCATAGGAGAGCATGACGGATTTCCTGCATACGAAATCTACATTTCTTCTGATGGTGGTACCGGACAAGCATTGTACACTTACGATCCTCGTACAGAAGGTAATTCTCCCACGGCTTTATTCCCTCCTATGGAGATTAAAGTTCCGGGGAAGTCCCAATCATTCTGACTATTCACACACTAACAACATCCATGACCACCTTCCCAAACTCTCCACGCCTCCTGAAAGGGGCGATCATCAGCATCGGTTCGGCAAGTCCGACGCCGACGGTGATCCCGTTTCAATATAACCCGGCACAGATGACCCGATCGATTTCGCTGAGCGGGGCCGACGGGGAGACGGCGGCGGAGAAGGAGCAGCGGATACAAAACCCGCCCCGCGAGTCGATCTCGGTACAGGTAGAGATCGACGCAACCGACCGGCTGGAGGAGGCCGATCCGATCACCGGTCTGTTCGGCATCCATCCCCAACTGGCCCAACTGGAACTGCTGCTCTATCCGCAGTCGAGCGGCATTATCCTGAACCGCGCGCTGCTGTCGGCCGGCATGGTGGAGATCATCCCCCCGGACCAGACCCTCACCCTCTTCGCCCTGCCGCCGATCATCACCAACTCCTACGTCGCGGTCCGC
>CAMLOB010000254.1 GCA_946481475.1 uncultured Chlorobiota bacterium
GTCTTCACCGCCGTGCGCTCCTTATCGGGTGCGTTCTCCGGAAAAGTTCCAGATACGGATTTATTCATCAAGCAACCACCGATCATGAAGTTGTTCCCGACACGTCTTGCCCCGCTGCTTCTTTCTCTCTTTCTGCTTTCGTCTGTTGCTGAAGCTCAACAGATTTATAACTACGAGACCGAAAGCGATTTCGTGATGCCGAAGGGGAGGGAGCTCTTCTTCTACGGTATGCGTTCCTGGCCGTTCGGGAAGATTCCCCAGGGGGCACGTCTGAAGGCGCTCGGGGAGATGGAGAAGATGCCCCGCTACGGCAGTGGCGTCTCGACGCTTGCGGACGATTCCTGGCGGCAGATCGGTCCGATGACGGTGGGGGGGCGCGTCCGCTCGATTGCGGTTCACCCGACCGACGGAAAGACGCTCTGGATCGGAGCGGCCGACGGCGGTGTCTGGAAATCGACCGACGGCGGGGAGTCGTGGCGAGCGGTGATGGATAACGAGAACGCCATCTCGATGGGGGCGATCGCCGTCGCTCCGTCGAATCCTTCGATTCTCTATGCCGGGACCGGGGAGATGAGTTCCAACGTCGATGCCTACACCGGGGCCGGCATCTTCAAGAGCGAGGATGGGGGTGAGAGCTGGCGTGTGCTCGGTCTGACCAACGTCGGCGCCTTCTCCCGTATCGTGGTTCATCCGACAAACGACCGGGTGCTCTGGGCCGGGGGGACGAAGAACAACGACGGACTCTATAAGTCGGAAGACGGCGGGGAGACCTGGCGGAAGACGCTGGACGATCCGGTCAGCGACATCGCCGTCAATCCGGCCAATCCGAACGAACTCTGGGTTGCTCTGATGGGGAACGGGGTTCGCTATTCGTCCAACGGCGGAGAGACTTTTGCGACGCGGAACACCGGCATCACGCAGAACGGTTATGTCATCAACAGAATGTCGGTTCAGGTCGCTCCGTCGAACCCCTCGATTCTCTACGCTCTTGCCCACGAGTCGATCGGGACCAGTGCCACAAGCCAGGAGTTCGCGCGCATCTACAAGTCGACCAACAGCGGACAGAGCTGGACGCGGATCTACGACGGAACGGGATCGGGAGATTTCCTGAAAAGCTCGTCGACCTCACGTTCGCAGGGATGGTACAACAATGTCATCATTGTCAAGCCGGACAATCCGGATGTTGTTCTGGCCGGAGGTGTGCGGATGATCCGGACGACCAACGGAGGAGGCACCTGGCCGTCGGCCGGTGGAAACGTCCATCCGGACCATCATGCCTTTGCGTTCGATCCGACAAATCCTTCCCGACTCTACAACGGCAACGATGGCGGAATGTACCGGAGCAATGACGGAGGGGCATCGTTCGAGGACATCAACAACGATCTGCCGATCTCCCAGTTCTATGCCATGGCAATCGACCAGCGGGAGAATAATCTGACCTATGGCGGTACACAGGACAACGGGACGCTGACGAGCACATCCGAATCGTTCGGCGATATCTTCGGCGGCGACGGATTCTTTGTGGCGGTCGATCATACCGATCCGGACATTATCTATATCGAGCGGGAGTATGGTCAGATGTACCGGCTGGACCGGTTCGGTGCCACGACGATGTTTCTGAGCGGCGACTTCAGCGCAAACTCCGATGTCGTCAACTGGTCGGCACCCCTGGTGCTGGACCCGCACGATCCGAGCCGACTCTACAGCGGTCGCGATTCTCTCTACGTCTGCCTGAATCCCCGGAGCGACCGGAACGCCATCAAGTGGCTGGCAGTCTCGCCTTATATGCCGGGGAATGTTTCCGCCATGGTCGTCTCCCCCCACAGCGCTGATGTCATCTTTATCGGCTCGGCCCGCGGAACGGTGCAGCGGACGACTGACGGGCTGAACAACTGGACCGATCTGACGTTCGGTCACGGTCTGCCGAACCGGGCGGTGACCGACTTCGTCTTCTCGCGCAACGATCCGAATACTCTCTATGCCGGCTATTCCGGCTTCTATACCGAGCATGTCTTCAAGTCGACCGATCTGGGGGAGACCTGGGTGGGCATCAGCGAGGGGCTGCCGGATATTCCGATCAACGCTCTGGAGCTTCATCCGGACGATGAGAACATCATTTTTGCCGGATCCGATCTCGGGGTGTTTATCACGCTTGACGGCGGGGCCACCTGGGCGGTCTTCAACGAGGGTCTTCCGCGCGTTTCGGTTGCCGATCTGGCCATCCATCTGGATTCGAAAATCCTGCGGGCCGCCACGCACGGACGTTCGATGTTCGAGCGGGGGATCGGAGGAGATCCGATCCGGATCACGCCGTCGATTACTTCTCCGCACGGAGGAGAAAACTGGATCGGCGGGACGCAGAACGTGATCGCCTGGGGAGGATTCAACGATCCGAGCGGTGTGACGCTGGAGTTTTCCCTGGACGACGGGGAGAACTGGCGCGTGCTCGGGAAGAACATTACCAGTTCGGTTTTCCGCTGGAACACCGTGCAGGCCAATACGATCACTGCGCGGGTCCGCGTTACCGGATTTACCGCAGCCGGCGAAACGCCGGTGACGGTCGTCAGCAACACCTTCTCGATCAGACCGTTCGGACAGGGGACGGTCCTGACGACCGACTCGAAGCCGACCGTGCCGTACGGTATCGCATCGGACGGCGAGTATCTGTGGGCGACCGATTTCAACGGGAACACGCTCCTGAAGCTGGATCCGAACACGCTCGACGCCGTCGAACAGATTACGCTGGAGAAGAGAGCGGGGGACAGTCTCTTCACGGACATTACCTACTGTCCACCCCGGAGTTCGTTCTTCCTCCATCGTCTGAACTCGACGGCGACTGCCGGTGCCGGAGGGGTTCTGGTCGAGGTCGACAAGCAGGGGAAAGTGCTCGGTCTCTGGAACTCTCCCTGTGCCTATCCGATCGGACTTGCCTGGCTCGGGTCGCGCAACGAAGGGTTCGATTTTCTGCTGGCCTCCGACCGTGACGGTGGGCAGTTGATCCATTTCTATGATCTGGGGGCGCTCGATCGGGGAAGCTCCGATGCCCTTCCCTTTACCGCCTATGAGCGTGTCAACATCGTGGAGAGCGGACCGCGCGGCATGACCGCCGACAGCGGAACGTACTGGCAGGTCATCACCGATTTTACCGGAGGGACGCTTCAGAACGCTCATGCCTATCAGTACGGCATTGACGATCCCGATCAGGCGGTTGTCTGCGGCGTGGAACTTTCCTCTCCTCTGTCGGATGTCATCAACGGACGGGGGATCGAGATCGATCCGCAGGACAAAGGATTGTGGCTGACCGATTTCGGCGGGAACATCTACAAGATCGCAAGCTGCTACACGCAGCCCGGACCTTCGGATTCGGGAACGGCTCCCAGCTCGGGCGTGGAGGCCGGTCCGGCCGTTGCCGACGGCGTTGCGCTCCGGCAGAACGTTCCGAATCCCTTCGGAAGCGAAACGGAAATCGGATTCACCCTCCCGAAGCCGATGCACGTCCGGCTGATGATTCACGATATGAACGGTCGTCTGATGGCCACCGTCGCCGACCGGATGTTCGAGAGGGGAGAACAGAGCATACGCTTCGAGCCGAAGGGGATGCCCTCCGGGCTCTATCGCTACTCCCTTGTTCTCGAAAACGGAGGAACGATATCGAGGACGATGGTCTATCTGAAGTAGAGAAGGATCGTTGTTTGTCAAGGGGAGCGGACGGAGGTTCGCTCCCCTTTGTATTTGTTGGTTGATGAGGGGCGAGGAGGGTTGAGAGTCGGGAGTCGAGGGTCAGGAGTCGGGAGTCAAGAGAAATAGTGGAATTTGTGGGAAAGCGGAGCCTGGGAAGAGAATCGGCGAGATGGATCGTTGAAGGCCGGCTGCTGAAGGCTCATCCCTGAAAACCACCCGGAACCACGCAAAGCTGATAGCTCAAAGCTGATAGCTGATCGCTCAAAGCTGATAGCTCACCGCTGATAGCTACCCCTTCACACCTCATCCCTGAAAACAAACAGGCCGACCGGCAACCCGATCGACCCGTATGTGTACAGTCGGAAATGTCGTTGTCCTCACGGCGGAAAAGTATGGCGCAGCCGTCGTGGTTACCTTGCGCCGACACCAAGTGAGCGATACAGCCCGTTCAGTATTCTGCGCGTACGATCATCACCGTTCTGCACAAGATCAGTGATGGTGTTCAGCGAATGCATTACGGTGGTGTGATCTCTCCCTCCGAAGTGGTTCCCGATCGTCTTCAGCGAGGCACCGGTCAGCTCGCGAATCAGATACATGCCCACCTGCCGGGCGAAGACAATCTCCTGCTTGCGGGATTTTCCCGTCAGCAGCGACATCGGAATCTGAAGAAGTTCGCAGACCTCCTGCTGGATCTTTTCGGCCGTGACGGTCTGTTCCTGGACCGTGGCGATGTCTCCGATCACGTCCCGCGTCAGGTCGACCGACAACGGAATGCTTCGCAGAGAAGATTCGGCCAGCAGGGAGATCAGACAGCCTTCAAGTTCCCGCACCGAGTGGGTGATGTTCCGGGCAATGTACTCGATCACATCCCCCGGAAGCTGATACCCTTCGTCGGCACTCATCTTCTGCAGGATCGCAATGCGCGTCTCCAGATCGGGGGGCTGCAGATCGGTGGTAAGCCCCCACTGGAACCGACTGATCAGCCGCTCGTTGACTTTCTGCAACTGCTTCGGCGGGACGTCGCTCGTCAGGATAATCTGCTTCCCGGCCTGGTTCAAGGCATTGAACGTGTGGAAGAAATTATCCTGCGTCGCCTCCTTGTTGGCGAAGAACTGGATATCGTCGACGATCAGGACGGTAGCCGAGCGGTAGAAGTTGTTGAACTCGGTCGTCTTCTGATTCTGGATCGAATCGACAAAGTCCAGACTGAAGCGCTCCGATGTCGTGTAGATGATCCGCTCGCCGGTTCCCCGCTGCAGAATTTCGTGGCCGATTGCCTGGGCCAGATGGGTCTTTCCCAGACCGGTCCCGCCGTAGATGACCATCGGATTGAACCGGGTCTTGCCCGGATTCTCCGCCACTGCCTTGGCGGCTGCGTGGGCAAACTGGTTACACTCTCCCTTGACGAAATTCTCGAATGTGAACCGTGGATTCAGTTCCACGCTCGAATAGTCGGAGGTGACCTGTTGTACCGAAGGACGGGTAAAGGTAATCTGCGGCCCTCGTCCTTCTCCCCCTATCGTTCCTCCGGTATTTCCTGTGAGTCCCGGAGCGGATGTGCCCGGGAGGGGGAGCTTCACCGCACGGTGTGCGGGATTCTCCGGCGCCTCCTCATCGACCGTGTGGTAGACCAGTTTGGCCGATTCCCCCAGAATCTTCACAAGAGTTTTACGGACTACCGAGTAGTATTTCTCGTCGATCCACTCGTAGAAAAAACGGTTCGGAACCTGAATGTTGATTGTCGCTTCTTCCAGACTCAGCGGTTTGGTCGGCTCGAACCAGGTCTTGAAGGCTTGCGGAGAGACTTTCTCCCGAATCAAATCAAGACACTCGTTCCAGACGACCTCAACCTCCCTGGATAGCTGCTCCGGCATAGGTAGTCGTGACGGTTTACGATGACGAATTACTGATGTTATGCGAATTTGATCTGACGATCGTGCAGGATGAATCGGAAGTTAATACACACCGGATGAGGATTGCAACGTTTCACTGTTCCACAAACAAGAAATATCTTTCCGACCCCGGCAGGTATGCCAATCGTTACAGGCCGAGGGGGGAAAGCGTGTGGCTTTTCTGATCGGAGTTTGTATTTTTGATGTCCTGTTTTTTGCTACAGAGAGATTCTATCAAACATATTCAGACAGGTGTGCTATGAAACGGACATTTCAACCCAGCAGACGGAAGCGGCGGAACAAGCACGGATTCCGTTCCCGTATGTCGAGTCATAACGGTCGCAAGGTCCTTGCACGGCGGCGTGCCAAGGGACGCAAGCGTCTGACCGTCAGCGATGAAGTCAATCGATAGGGCCTGTTCCGTCCGGAGGTGATACCCCTCCTTTGTGAGGGTATCACAGGTCCGGGGTGGAGATTCCAGGCAATGCAAGCGTGAGTTTTCGAACAGCGTGAGTTACCGAACAGCGGCACCCGCAGTTATTGCCGATCAGCGATGATCGGATAGCTGCGGGTCATTACTTTCATAGAGGCGGGATGAGGGGGAAGACCCGATATCGACTGCGAAAGGAGATGGTCCTGCGTGGGCGGGAGAACTTCCGGACGCTCTTCGAGCAGGGGAGGGGATTCCGGTCGGGAAATCTTGTGCTGAAGTATCGGATTGCGGAAGATGCTTCTGCGTCGCGTATTATCACTGCCTTTATCGTGCCGAAGAAACATGGGAGAGCT
>CAMLOB010000255.1 GCA_946481475.1 uncultured Chlorobiota bacterium
GGGAGGACGGCCGTCGTTCCGATCCGGTATCGCGAACCGGGAGTAATGTAAATGATAACGCTGTCGAGCGGTTCGGTGCAACTGCGGCAGACCGGGACATCGGGAATACGTGACTCGGCGGCAAAGGGATAGCCGTTGTTCTGCAGCAGCGTGATGATGCGCGAGACTTCCTGATCGACGTTCAGCACATCGAACGGCTGTCCCGGCTGAAGGGACTGGAGATTCTCCGCCTGCGTCCGAAGCTCCTCCGGCACACCTGAAAGTCCGACAAAGCGGACACCCCAGATGTTGTAGCGGGGACCTTCGGCGATCTGGAAGTAGAGTCTGGCAAGGTTCCGGGCCGTATCCACCGTATAGCGAACCCGAACCCTGGCGTCGTGAAATCCGCGATCGTCGTACAGAGCGGCGATTGCTATGGTGTCCTCTTGCAGCGTTGCGGTGTTCAGATAGCGGAACTCGCTCTCCTCTCCCGCTTTTCGCTTCAGGAAGGCGGCCAGGCGGACCGACAGGGGGAAAGCGATCCGGGCATAACGTTCGAGATTGGAGCTGGAGGTTGCGCGCGAGCGGATCACCGCAAGGATATCGGTCTCCGAGACCGAGGTGTTCCCCTGGATGACGATTTCGGCAAGGATCGGACGTAATGATCTGGTCGACCGCACACGGGAGGGGGCCCCGGCCTCCCCGTCGGTCTGTGCCTGAAGCGGGACCTGTACAAGGAGAAGGCAGAAGATCAAAACGGCAAAGGATCGCGACGGCATCATACGTCTGGTTGTGATTCCTCCATATTCGGACGACGATTGTTCTTTCATGACTGAAAGAATCCATCTCTATAACAGAGAAACCGGGAAGAATGTGCCCCGGAACGAGACACAGCTTCCCGGAATCCACAACCGGCACGGATGATCGACGGGAGAGCGGCGACTCTCAATATTCCAGATCGTAGTCGCCGTCCTCGTCCTCGTCAAAATAGATATCCTCATGATTGGCCGCCTCCGGCCAGATGTCCTCGATGCTTTCAAATACTTCCGTCTCCTCATCATCGAGTTCCTGAAGATTTTCGATAACCTGCATCGGAGCCCCTGTCCGGTTTGCGAAATCAAGCAGTTCTTCCTTGGTAGCCGGCCACGGGGCATCTTCAAGATACATTGCAAGTTCCGGTGTCCAGAGCATGATCCGTTCTCCCTCTCAAAATCGTTGTGTATGGATGTTCTTCAGTAGTGGTCGAAAGACTCTCCGTGGACTCGTCGGTTACAGGCCCGCGATACTGGTCTTCGCCGCGAAGATCGAATTTCTCGCGATATAACACAAGACCTGCGGGCAAGTTTCTTCCCGTTTTTCCCACTCGCACAAACCGCAAACGCTATCCGGCATGTTCGCCGGTCAGTGCAGGAATCAGATAGGAGCCGAACGCCTCCCGGAAATCGTGCCGGGGGTCGTGTCCCCAGTCGGCCCGGGCCGCCGAGTCGTCGACATCCGCAGGCCATGTGTCCAGAAACGCCTGCCTGCTCTCGTTCACCTCATAGCTGATCCCGGCATCGGGAAAATATTCTCTCAGCAATGCCTCCACCTCCTCGGCGGAAGGGGCGAACGCCCCGACGTTGTAGACGGTCGTCGTCAGCGACTCGGCCGGAGCCGAGAACAGACGAAGAATGCTCTCGACCGCGTCCGGCATCGTCATGAACGGAATGCGCGTGTCGGGTCTGGCAAAGCAGGCGTAGGGTCGCCCGTGAGCGGCGGCATGGAGCATCTCCGGCACGTAGTCGCTGGTCCCTCCGCTCGGAACGGTATCGGCGCTGATCAGTCCCGGGAACCGCAGAGCCCGGAAGTCGACATGCCACGGACTCTTCTTCTCCGACAGAGCGCCGTAGTGCTGCGTATAGTAGCGGCCGAGATGTTCGCACGAAAGTTTGTTGACGCCGTACATCGTGATCGGGAAGAGATACTCTTCTTCTTTCACTTTGCCGGCCCGGCGTTTTGTCTCGGGATCGGGGAGACCGTAGACGGCAATGGTGCTGGGGAAGATGAAACGGACATGACGTTCAAGCAGACGAGCCTGATCGGCGGCACACTTCAGCAGGTTCATCGTGCCGCCGACGTTGACGTCGAACGCCCGCTCCGGGTTCCTCTCTCCGCTTGAGGAGAGCATCGCCGCAAGGTGAAAGAGACCGTCGATGTTGTGATCGGAAAAGATCCGGGCGATCAGCGGGGCATCCAGTATGTCCCCGGTATAGGAGGCCGCACAGAGAGCGGCGAGTTCGGGATCGAGTCCCTTCAGGTCGAGGGTGACGATGGAAAAACGGGAGTCCTCGGCGAGGCGTCGGATCAACCCGTGACCGATCTCCCCTCCCGCTCCGGTAATCAGAACGTTGTGTTGTGTGCTCATGTCGTGTATGATGGAACGTGTCGGCGACCTCCCGTAAACCTGAGAAGGAGCCTGCTGCTTTCAGTATTCGGACGGACAAGTATGAACCCTCAGCGAACGATGCCGAACCCCGAAACGGTCGGAGGATCCGGATCGGGATCGACCGTCACCTTGTCGACGCGCGACCCGGCCGGACCGATCTCGATCTGCTCGATAAAACTCCGCATGTTCTCCCGGCTCCCCTGCGCCCTGATCTCCACACTTCCGTCGGGGAGATTCCGCACACTTCCGCCGATATCGAAGGCCCGGGCCGCCTCCGACACGAACGCACGAAATCCGACCCGCTGCACACGACCCTCCACCCTGAGCTTTCGAGCGACGAAATTCTCCATCCTCCCTACTCCTCCTCGCTGTGGCCGAGAGTAATGTCGACCGTCACAACCTGAATTGCGGAATCCCCCGGATTTCTCCGGGCCTCCTTGAAACTGATGCTCTTTCCATCAGCCCCCCAGGTCGGGGCGAAGCAGGCAAAGACCGTAGTATCCTCGGTTTCGGTATGCAGCCCCTGCTGCGTCCCGCCCTCGGCGTCGGCAACGTAGAGGACGTTCGCCTCACACCAGGCCACCTTGCTTCCGTCCGGCGATGGAATGCGCGCTCCGGCATCGGCCAGACCGGCCGTGTCGCCGGTGAAATCCTTCCCCATCCCCTTGGCGCTCAGTTTATCGGCCGGCACTTCCGAAAGATGGAACTCCTTCTCCGTCCCGGTATCCCCGCCGCCGCAACCCGAGGCACCGAGGAGACAGAAGATCAGAAGGGACGGGAGCAAAGGAGTTGATCGCATAGAGCACAGGTTCAGCATAGTTTTGAACAATCCGGCGCGAAGTATACGGAGCGGGAACGGAACGAACAAGAGGGGAACGAGAATATCCCGTTGCCGATACCGACCGCTGCAAAGACGGATAAATACAGTTCCCTTCAGACAAATCTATGAGGCGGAACTCACATCGGATAGAACAGGAACGGATTGCCCTCGCAGCGTCAAGCCATAGATAACAAACGGGATGCGGAGGATCGCATGAGGTTCCCACAACGTCAACGCATACCTACGGTCCGGAATCTCTCCCGGCTCACTCCATCTTATAGACCGGCTGAAAGAACCGGTTACCGGTTCCATCAATCAAGCCAATAAAATAGAGGCCGGAAGGTAATTCATCGACATCAAAACGTTCACACCCCGTTGAATACACCTGCCTGATTGAACGTCGTGCGATTTCCCTTCCAAGTCGGTCATGGAGGGCTATTGTCAGATGTGCAGATTTGTCGGCACGGTAGTGCAGCATAAGGGTTGATTCCCTCATTGTCACATCAACGATGGAAAGACCGCCAGATGACGGGTTGGTTGTCGTTACTGTCGAAAGGCTGTCGGGCGTCAACGTTCTACGCCCCAGCCATGTTCCGTTCCCGGCGATGTAGAGATAACCATTATCACGAACCGAAAGGGTGAACGCACCCCCGTCATCACCCGACAGATCGTGAATGAGCCGGTACGATCTCCCGCCGTCATCGCTGTAATAAAGCCTCTGTTCCCCATTACTGAAAACGTACACGGTCTGTGTATCAATCCAGTGATACTCTCCATTCGGGAACCATGAAGTGACTTCACTCCTCCACGTTTCCCCTCCATCGTCGGACGTAATCAGATACCGTGTGCTGTCGGAGGTGACCACGCATCCCCGAAGGATTGAGCCGTCAATCAGTGAAAGTCCGGCCATGGAACGAACGGTATCGGAAAGAGGGAGAACGTCAACCGATGATCCCCACCCGTTCGCGGTCCGGGCAAAGCGGACGGAGGAATTACGCCGGGAATGAATAGTACGGATTCCGATTCCGTTATCGGGACCGAGCATGAACAGGCTGTCAAAGGGATCTTCTGTTCTTTTGCTCCACGTCATACCGTCATTATAGGAAGCGATCACACCTGAATCGGAAGCGACAAACAATACTCTTTCCTCCTCAATCGCGGCAACAAACAGGGAGGCTCCAACAGCATCCTTTCCAAGCTCAGGAATTCGTTCACCCTCAATCCAGGTTCTTCCCCCATCCATCGACTCGATAACGGCTGCATAGTGTTCATTGTCGTACGTGCTGAATTCGGCAAGACCGAAGATTCTGTCCGGCTCATTCATTGTGTCGGCAAAGACAAGTGAACCGACCTTGCGGACGTACTCGGGGAGTCCCGTCGTCGCGCCGATATCTTCCCACGTTTCGCCGTTGTCCCCGCTCCGCAGAATCATTCTTCCGTCCCGGCTCATCAACGCCAGTCCATCACGCGCAATGAAGGAATAGAGTGTTGTTGCCGGTCTGTTCCGTCTCCACGTTCTTCCGCCGTCATCCGAACGGGCAAAGATCGCATCACGACCGATAGCATAGCTGTTTGAGTCAATCGGGAAAAAGCCGTAGTGAGTTCCTGGATTCCCCAGGATCGAAACAGGATACGTCCACCATACATTACCGAAACGCTCCCATGTCGTTCCACCGTCACGAGTTCTGCCGTTTGAACTTATCACGGTTGTTGAATCGAGGAACCGCAACGTCTCGGTATCGAGCCAGTCGGGAAGTTCCAGCTTCCTCCATCGGTACCCGCCGTCTATGCTTAGCCGGAATTCATTTCGGGACGGAGAGACCGGCGAGACGGCAACCAGCGTCTTGTCCGGAAGGATCTGCATGAATGAATAGTCGGTGAACCGGAAGGCGATGCCCGAAGTCCACATTGGGGGAAGTTCTATCCACTCCGACGTATCGGCCTCGATATCGAAGCGTCCCAGCCACTGACTGCCGCCGGATCGCATGACGAGAAACGTGTTGGTGTCTTCCCATCCCACGACAAACCCCCAATCCGTTCCGGCAGGATAGGGATCATAGTTCGGTTTGACGACAAGGCCGGCCTGAAAGGGAGAGAATGACGTAATCAACAGCGTATCGGCAAACTCCCAATCGCCTCCCCCGGCGGTCCAGACCAGGCGGTTGGCACGGACACGCTCCGGACTATCAAGTGAATCGTGGTCGAAGTTCCGGATAACATCGTAGACGATGGCGTATCGTTCCCCGTAGGTTCCGGCCCCCGGCATTCCCAGGAACACAGAATAGCCGGTATCGGTAAACGTGGGGGTTAACGACTCCCACGTCCAGCCATTATCCCGGCTCACCTGTCCCCGCTGTGTATATCCGATATCGCCGTAAAATTGCAGGGGGAGGGCCTTCGGAATTCCGGCGAGGTTCCATGACTGCCCTCCGTTGTCGGTCCTTCCGTCAGGCGTACCGAAGGGATAATATTCCCCTTGTTCCCCACCATATCCGCGCAACGAGTCGACAAAGAAGAGAAGATTGAATGTCGGAGCCTCCTCAAGCTCAAGGTCAATAAGCTTCCAGCCTTTGTTCGACTGAGAATAAAGAAAAGAGACCGGGAACAAAACGAGGAGAAACGTTATGAGAGTTCGAGTTTGCATAGCAGACCACAACCGGAGACGATGTTGATGAATGTCTTTGAGAGTTTCTTTGAATGAGAATAACAAGAACGGGACCGTTTGGCAGACGGTCCCGTTCTTCGTCGTAAGTGCTTATCTGCTGATAACCACCTTCTCCGCTCCTACCGCTCTCCCCGCTTCATCGTAAGCAACCGCCACGTAGACACCCGACGGAAGTCCCGTCACCTGCAACACGCCCCGCCCCGTTCGATCAGCACCGAATCGAACCGCTTCCCGGCCAAGTTCATCGTAGAGCACAAACCGCACACGTTCGGCTCCCTGAACTCCCGACGACTTCCACTGAAGATCCAGCACATCACCTACCGGATTCGGACGAACGACCAGACGACCGTTCACCCTCTCCCCTTCCTCTCCCGCTACCGACAACGTTCCTTCAATCGTCGTATAGATCAATCCGTGAGCCTCCCCCTCGACTCTCCCTTCCACCGGATCGAC
>CAMLOB010000256.1 GCA_946481475.1 uncultured Chlorobiota bacterium
AGAATCCTGCAATGCCGATGCCGAGGACAAATGGATTTGACCGGTATCGCCAGAGACCGTAGAGGCCGAGCAGCAGGACAAGAATTCCCATATAGTGGCCGGCATCGGTGAAGGGAGCTTCCGCATTTCCCCAGTAGGTCGGAATCGGTTCGTCCGGGAGACCGGCAACGTCCAGTTCCAGTTTGCCGAAACCGAAATACGTCGGTACGATATAGGTAAAAGTCTCGTCGACATCGTACGACCAGCCCGTCGCATACTTGTAGGGATCCTGCATGGTCTCCTCAAGAATCGGATCGGCCCCTCGTGTGGAGTATTCGTTGTACTCAAGCGTCACGGCAAACCGGTCCCATCCCATCCCGACGGCAAAAATTCCCGCAGCCAGACCGACCAGAGCGGCCCGGACTATTCCGGGTGTCTTTCCATTCTTCCGGACAAGCGACGTGATCAGCTCGGTCAGTAGCCAGATACCGACCAGACAGGCGCCGTAGAAGGCGGTCTGCGGATGGGCCGATTCCACCAGATAGTGAATCGCGAGGATCAGAAGTCCGGCGTAGAGATAGCTCCACCTGTCGATCAGTCTGTCGGCAAAGAGGATGATCCAGGGGAGAAAGGCCAGGACCATCGGTTTTGTGTTGTGGCCGATCATCACCCAGACGATAATCCACGTGCTGAAGATCGTGGCGAAGGCCGAGAAGAAGGCGACCGGTCGCGACAATCCTTTCCACCTGAGAAGGAAGAAGACGCCGAGACCGAGGAGGACGTAATAGAACAGAACCCGCATGATATCCTGATTCAGGAAACTGAAGACGTTCTGCACGATATGCAGCGCGGCCATCGTCAGGTCCCAGTTCCTGTCGCCGGTCACCATGTAGGCCGCAACACCCGGCATTCCACTGAACATGTACGGCATCCACTGGGGAGACTCCCCTTTGTCCGACATATCGCCCAGATACGTCCGGTAGCTCTCCCAGGAAATGTTGTCGTTTGCGTTGAAGTACTCTCCGCTGAAGATCGGTCCGCCGAAGAAGACCAGAAGCGAGAGGAGAAGCAGCACCGACCAGGCAAGCGACCGATACTTCTCGGGAATGAAGCCGAGGAGTTCCTTCTCCGGTGGAGCGGTTCGGGGTGTTGCCGATGCCTGTCGTCGGGACCGTTGCGGTTGACCGGGTTTGCGAGTCTCAGCCATGAATGGATTTCGGGTTTACGATTTCGGATTTACGATTCTCGAATTGTCTTGCAAAGATAGTATCGCGACTAATTCTGCCGTCCTTCAATAGCTGCCAGAAGAATGCCTCCGGCAAGTCCGATGATTCTGTCGAAGGCGTTTGCATCGGAGGTGAAGGAGACGTCGAGTTTGTAGATGAAGGGATTGAAGTGCTGTTTGTATTGGCAGATCTCACTCCCGGCCACCCGGGCAACGAACTGCTGCGGGATCAGATTGGTCAGGAAACGGCGGAGAAAGGCCATCATGCCGCTGTCCTCAAGAATCTCGCCGACTTCGTTGTCGTCGGCATCCATGATGATCCAGTGATCGCGGAACATCGATCCCCATCCCTTGCGGCGGAGTGCCCCGACCTTCTGGTCGTTCACCGAGTCGATCACGTCGTAGGCCGCCGCAAAGTCGATGATGTTCCGGGCCTGTATCCAGAGAATCTCCTCGCTCATCGACTCGTCCGAATAGAGGCGGATGTCCTCACGAATCTTGAACGCTTTCTGCTTTGAATAGAAGATCAGTTCGCCGTCCGGTCCGAAGATGTGGAATGCGCCGCCGACAAGTTTCAGCACTTTCCGTCTGATCGTGTAGCTGTCGAGTTGAAATCGTTCAAGCATTGTCGTAATGGTTATTGAAATGGACTCTTACTCTTCAGTGTGCGTATCTGTCGGAGACCTGTGCCGGATGGTTCGAAGCATTCAGACTCGCTCGGAAGTTCTCCGTTCCTTTTCCGTTACCAGTCCGTCCAGCAGACCGGCCAGCTCGCCCGTCACATGCTTTCGTTCATACCGGTTGATTGCCTCTCTGTTCGGCGTCACCGACGATGTCCCGTTGATATAGTCGTGATAGAGCGTCAGAAACGCTTCGGCGATCTTCTCTCGGTTCGATTGATGGGCCACAAAGCCTGCGCCGGTCTCGGCCACAAGATCGGCAATTGCTCCTTCCTCCGGCGCGATTGCGATCAACGGCTTCAGTGTGCCGATATATTCATAGACTTTTCCCGGCACGATCTCGGCGCTGTCGGCGGTCGTGTCAACGACCAGGAGAAGAGCGTCGGAGAGGAAAAGGCGGCGGATGCTCTCGGAGTGGGGCATGTAGCCCTGCACGTCGATCACATCCTGCGTACTGAAGGAGCGGAACATCCGGTGGACCTCGTCGCCGAAGCGGCCGATGAACTGCAGGCGGATCATCTCCGGATCGACCTCGCCGCCGCGGATCAGCGACTCGACCGCATCGAGAAACTCGCGCGGGGTGCGGAGTCCGTACATCGAACCGGTATAAGTCACGGTAAATCGTTTGTCCTTCCGTTCGGATTTCTCCACATCGGGAAAATCGTTGCTGTCGAAACCGTTCGGCAGGTGGCGGAACTTCTTCCGGTCGAGTTCGGGATATTTTCCGAGTGCATCCTCGGCGATCCCTTTCCAGGCGACGTCGACCAGATCGGCTTCGGTGAAGACCGAGCGTTCCATCTTTCTGTCGATTGCAGCCGGAACAGCCCAGCGGTCGGGCGTGGTCAGGAAGCCGGTCCACGGATCACGAAACCCGGCAATCCAGGGGAGGCCGGTCTTCCGCTTCAGATCGCGTGCGATCAGCGAACAGGTGTAGGGGGGAGAGGAACTGTAGATCGCTTCGATTTTCTCCTCTGCGATCACCCGTAATCCTTCACTGACTCCATATCTCCGCCATCCCATCCGTGCGTCCGGAATGAAGAAAGTGGCCCGGATGAACTCAGAGATCCGCTCGCTCAGCGGAATCTTCGATCCCTTTTCCCGGAGCGTGTTCACGTCGATCCCGTCACTCTTCTTCTTGCCGGTCAGTTTCCGGTACAGATCGTACGGCTCGAAAATATCGGTCCGGCAGACCCTCACATCTTCCGGGATCACCTCCAGCAACGACTCGTCACGCGCCGGAAACGTTCCGTCGCGGACGGTCAGCACAACCGGCTCCCAGTTGAAATCGCGCAGATACTGCACGAACTTCAGCACCCGTTGCACGCCGGGACCGCCGGACGGAGGAAAATAGTATGCTACGATCAGGACTTTGCGCATCAGGGGCGGAAGATACGGCGATCGGGGCGAATTCAACGATTTACCCGGAGCCGGAGAAATTAGTTATGGTCGCGGTGGCCGAACAGTACTCTGTCAAGGGCGGCCTTTCCGGGGCCGGCGATCAGGACCACGACCGCCATCACCAGATAGGTCAGAGCCAGTTCTTTTTTTCCGAACGGATCGTCCAGGTGACGGATGAAGCCGGCAACGAACATCGTGCAGAAGACCAGGAAGGCGGCCGGTCGTGTGAAAAGACCCAGGATCAGGAGGATGCCTCCGCCGAACTCACTGAGGGCTGCGCTCCAGGCGAAGAACTCGGGGAGAGGAAAACCCATCGAGGCGACCCGTTCGGTCAGTTTGCCGACTCCTCCGAAGACCTTGCCCCATCCGTGAACGACCATCATACTGCCGAGCCAGACGCGCAGCAGAAGGATAGCATAATCGCGCGACCAGGAACGGCTGAGGAACAGAGCAAGTCCGGATTGATTGTTCATGTTATACGTGAATTGAATGGATTGTTGAATTGGTTGAAAGTCAAGAGGGAAGGGTGAGTGTTAATAGTTCAGTAGTTCAATAGTTGAGGGGATAGCGGCGATGTACAACTCAGGGCGACCTTCCGGTGAAGATGTACTCCCTCATCACCATTCAACGATTTAACTACCCAACTACTTCCAACCCCGCCTCCCCCGCTTACATAATGTACGCGCATAATCGTTCCGCTCTCCTGAATTTGCGATCACTTCATTCGCATAAACATTACCGACAACATCAGAATCAGAGAGGAAGACGTTCATGGAATACCGGATCGAACGGGACACGATGGGGGAGATGCAGGTCCCCGCCGACAAATATTACGGGGCACAGACGGCCCGCTCCCTTCAGAATTTCAACATCGGCGGAGATCGTTTCCCGCGCGAGATGATCCGTGCTCTCGGCATCCTGAAGAAGGCGGCTGCATTGGGGAATGCCGAGTTGGGACGGTTGGAGCGGGAGAAGGCCGATCTGATTGTCCGGGCGGCTGACGAGGTGATTGAAGGGAAGCTTGACGACCATTTCCCGCTGGTCGTCTGGCAGACCGGAAGCGGTACGCAGACGAACATGAACAGCAACGAGGTGATCGCCAACCGGGCGATCGAGATTGCCGGAGGAGAGCTCGGCTCGAAGGAGCCGATCCATCCGAACGACGATGTCAACCGGGGACAATCCTCGAACGATACCTTCCCGACCGCCATGCACATCGCCGCCGCCGAGCAGATCGTCCGTCATCTCCTTCCCCGCGTCGAGGGACTGCGCGATACGCTGCGGCAAAAGAGTGAGGAGTTCGACGATGTCGTCAAGATCGGGCGCACACATCTGATGGACGCCACTCCGCTGACGCTGGGGCAGGAGATCTCCGGCTGGGTGCAGCAACTCGACAACGGCATCGAGCGGATCAGGCAGGGGCTGGAGGGACTGTACGATCTGGCGCTCGGGGGGACGGCTGTCGGGACCGGACTGAACACGCATCCGGAGTTTGCGGTGACGGCTGCCGCAAGGATTGCCGAGATCAGTGGTCTGCCGTTCCGTTCGGCTCCGAACAAGTTTGAATCCCTGGCCGCCCACGACGCGATCGTCTTTGCCTCCGGAGCCCTGAAGACGCTTGCATGCTCCCTGATGAAGATCGCCAACGACATCCGCTGGCTTGCCTCCGGACCGAGAAGCGGTATCGGCGAGATCATCATACCGGCGAACGAGCCGGGGAGCTCGATCATGCCGGGGAAGGTGAATCCGACACAATCCGAGGCGATGACGATGGTCTGCGCCCAGGTGATCGGCAACGACGCGGCGATCACCGTCGGGGGGATGTCGGGGAACTTCGAGCTGAACGTCTTCAAGCCGGTGATGATCTTCAACCTGCTGAACTCGATCCGTCTCCTCGGCGACGCATGCGACAGCTTCAATAAAAACTGCGCCGTCGGCATCGAGCCGGACCGTGAGGGGATCCGGAAGCATCTGGAGAATTCATTGATGCTGGTAACGGCTCTGAACCCCCATATCGGCTACGACAACGCGGCGAAGATCGCCAAGAAGGCCCATGCCGAGGGGAAGACGCTGAAGCTTGCCGCCCTTGAACTTGAACTGCTGAGCGAGGAAGAGTTCGAGCGTCTTGTCAGGCCGGACGAGATGGTGTGATGCAGGGGATCGGCCTTTTGCCGGAGATCGGATGAGCAGACCTGAAACTTGCCGCACGTCCCGATTGTTTGTCAGTCGGGACGTGCGGCGTTTTGCACAGGGGATATCGTGTCGGAGGGGGACTCTGATGGAAGGACCCTGTCCGTTGCGCCGTCCTAATCATTATCTTTCTGACCTGACATCAGCGAAAAAGGTCATCCATCAATATTGAGGAATACCATGAAGCGTTCAGGAATTCATGCTCTGTTTATAGCCGTTTTTTTGCCCTTGTTCCTTCCGGTCGCCTCCGGAAGGCTTGCGGCACAGGACGAATCATTGCCGAAAGTCAGGGTGGTGCATGCCGTGCCGGATGCCCCGGCCTTCGACCTCTATCTTGACGAGATCACCCCCGCCATTTTTCAAGGCATTCGTTACGGCGACGCCTCGGCGACCTTCCAGTTGCAGCCCGGTCTGCACACCGCCGCCGTTACCGCAGCCGGAGCACCGAAGGAGACCGCCCTGCTGACGCAACAGGCGGATGCAAATCTCGACTCCGCCTATACCATCATTGCCACCGGTCAGGTGCAGGCTCTTGATGTCGCTCCGGTGGTGCTGACCCGTTATCTGAAACGGGTTCCGACTTCAGGGGCAACGTTGATCCGGTTGATGAACGCTTCACGTCCGGCCGGAGGGATTGATATCAAGGTGACCGATATCGCCTCGAACACCACAACAATCGGCAACCTCGGCTTTCGTACCGCCGGAGATTACTTCTCCGTCCCTTCCGGCAACATCCGCGTGGAAGTGTCCCGCCCCGGCGGTGAGGTCTTCTACACCGGTACCGGCAGCGTGACGCAGGGGGGATTGCTGACGCTGATTGCCGTCGGAGATCCCGACGCCGGTTCCTTCAGGG
>CAMLOB010000257.1 GCA_946481475.1 uncultured Chlorobiota bacterium
GAAAACCGCCGTCAGTGCGGCGAAGAGGACGGTCAGCTCGAAGGTAACCGGAATAAAGTTCGGGAAGCTGAGCATCGGGCGTCCGCCGATATTCATCGGATAGCCGTAGAACATGTACGGACCGATCGTGATCCCCAGGTTCGAGGCTGCCGTCCAGCTCTGCAGGAACAGGCCGGTCAGCATGCCGACGAAGCCTCCGGCCAGAATCAGCGCCGGCAGTTTGGTCCTCTTCTGTCCCAAAGCCTCCACCATCCCCTCGATCGGAAAGGAGGAGTAGGCGTCGATCTCCTTGTATCCGGCATCGCGCGTCTTCGCAGCGGCCGCCATCAGGGCTTCCGGCGAGTCGAACTCGGCAATCATGCCGTATGAGGCCGGGTGTCGTATCTCTTCTGTGTGACTCATGTTCCCGATATGATTCAGGTCGTTGGACTGCTTCTTTTTTCTTTTCTGTGCGCTTAGCTCTGTATCACGCTGTTCTCGTGCGAATCGGTCCCGTGCCCCTCACCCGCATGGTCGGCATGGTGATGATGCTGAACGTGGTGGATCAGCTCACGCATCTCGAAGACGTTGATCATCGGCAGGAACCGGATGAAGAGGAACGTGCAGGTAAAGAACAGACCGAACGTTCCGATGTACATCGCCCAGTCCCAGATCGTCGGTGCGTAGAAATCCCACGACGAGGTCAGGAAGTCCCGGTTCAGCGTGATCACGATCACGTAGCGCTCCAGCCACATGCCGATGTTGATGATGATCGAGATGATCCAGAGCGGAACGAGCGTCACCCGGAAGCGGCGGAACCAGAGCAACTGCGGAATGGCGACGTTGCAGAGGATCAGCGCCCAGTAGCTCCAGGCGTAGGGACCTTTGAACATGCGGTTCTGGAAGGCCTGGATTTCATATTGCGCGCCGCTGTAGAATGCGTAGAAAGCTTCCATGCCGTAGCCGTAGGCCACCACCAGACCCATCGCCAGCATCACCTTCGACATGTTGTTCAGATGCCGGAGGGTCAGCACATCGTGCAGGCCGAAGATGTGGCGGACCGGGATCATCACCGTCAGCACCATCGCGAAGCCGGAGTAGACGGCGCCGGCGACGAAGTAGGGGGGGAAGATCGTCGTATGCCAGCCCGGCAGGTTCGATACGGCGAAGTCGAACGACACGATCGAGTGAACCGAAAGAACCAGCGGCGTTGAAAGTCCGGCAAGGATCAGATATGCCGTCGTGAACCGGTCCCAGTGCCTGGCCGAGCCCCGCCATCCGAGCGAGAAGAAGCCGTAGATCGCCTTCTTCACTTTCTTTGTCGCCCGGTCGCGAAGCGTTGCCAGATCGGGCATCAGGCCGAGATACCAGAAGAGAACCGACACGGTCAGATAGGTCGAAATTGCGAACACGTCCCACAAAAGAGGGCTGCGGAACTGCGGCCACATCCCCATCGTGCTCGGATAGGGGAACATCCAGTAGGCAAGCCACGGACGGCCGACGTGAAGAAGGGGAAAGATACCGGCGCACATAACGGCGAAGACCGTCATCGCCTCGGCGAAACGGTTGATCGATGTTCGCCAGTCCTGCTGTACCAGCAGAAGAATTGCCGAGATCAGCGTTCCGGCGTGACCGATACCGATCCACCAGACGAAGTTGATGATGGCGAAGCCCCACATCACCGGGTTGTTCACACCCCAGATACCGGGTCCCATGAACAGCAGGTAAATGATGCTGATAAGGAGAACCTGAAGCAGCAGGAAGGAGATGCCGAAGCCCATCCACCATCCCTTCGACGTCTTCAGCTTCAGGACGATGTCTGTGATCTTGTCGGTTACCGACCGATAGGTCAGACCCTCACCCATGACCTGGTAGT
Organism: uncultured Chlorobiota bacterium; assembly: GCA_946481475.1. Next base: position 1,856 of record CAMLOB010000257.1, read on the forward strand.
CGGGATCAAGATAGGAGGGAGTAAGTTTTCCGGAACCGCTCCCCGCGTCAGGGCTTCTCTTGATGTGCGATGTATCTGCCATCTTGAATATCGATTTACGCTACTCTGTTTCTCGTCGGTTGTCGTCAGTTCTGTCCGGTCTTCCGGGCCTTGTCGCGACCCGGCCCGTCTCTCAGTGATGTCCCTCTGCTTCTGCGCTCGCCACAGGCTGAAGATTATCGTGATAGTTGATCAGTCGTGCCAGATATGTCGTCCGCGGCCGCGTGTTCAGTTCCTTCAGCATTCCAAAGTTCCGGTCGCTCTCCTTCAGTTTCGCCACCCGGCTCTCCGGGTCGTTCTTGTCGCCGAAGGTAATCGCCTGTGTCGGGCAGGCGTGCTGACATGCGGTGATGATCTCGCCGTCCCGGATCTTCCTGTTCTCGATCTTCGCATCGATCCGGGCGTGGTTGATCCGCTGCACGCAGTAGGTACATTTCTCCATCACGCCTCGCGTACGGACCGATACGTCCGGATTCCGCATCAGACGATACTGTTCGGTCGTCTCGTCGGCGTACTGGAGGAAGTTGAAGCGGCGAACCTTGTACGGACAGTTGTTCGAGCAGTACCGCGTACCGATGCAGCGGTTGTAGACCATGTCGTTCAGTCCCTCGTCGCTGTGGACCGTTGCGGCAACCGGACAGACCACCTCGCACGGAGCCTGCTCGCACTGCATGCAGGGGACCGGCTGATGATGGATCGTCAGCGTGTCCTCTTCCTCGCTCCCCTTGAAGTAGCGGTCCACACGAATCCAGTGCATTTCGCGACCGTTCGAGACCTGTTCCTTGCCGAGAACCGGTATGTTGTTTTCGCTCTGGCAGGCGATCACGCAGGCGTTGCAGCCGGTGCAGGCGGTCAGATCGATCGTCATCGCCCAGGCATAGCCGTTGTATTCCCAGCCGGCAGAGCTGTAGAAGGAGAGGCTGTCGCTGTGGACATGTTCCATCTCCTCGATAATCTCCGGATGGTTGATATAGCTCTGCAGCGGAACGTCCCGGTAGTAGTTGCGTCCCTCCAGCGAGCCGTGATCCTGCGTCGAGACCAGCAGATACTCTTCTTTCGTCGGGTTGATCTTCCCTCCGGTGGCGAACGCCGGAGCGGTCGACTGTCGGATGGCGTAGGCGTTGAACCCTGTCCCGGTGCCGACGCGGCCGGTCCGCTCGCGGCCGTAGCCGAGGTAGACCGTCACCGACTTGTCGGCGTGGCCCGGCATGAGCCAGACCGCCCCCTTCACTTTCCGTCCGTTCAGTTCAAGCTCGACGACGTCTCCGTTCTCCAGGTCGTACTCGGCGGCCGTCTTCAGGCTCATCAGCACCGCGTTGTCCCAGACGAGTTTCGTCAGAGGTTTCGGCAGTTCCTGCAGCCAGCCGTTGTTGTTGTAGCGGCCGTCCCAGATGCAGGGATCGGGACGGAAAATGATTTCGATTCCTCCGAGGTCGCTCGGCGGTTCTGTGGCTGCGGCGGCGTCCGATGTTCCGGTCGATGTGGTCGTTCCCGGCGTCGGTGCGGCTCCTGCGGCCGTGGTATCGCTTCCGCTCGGAGCTGCTGCAGTCGTTTGCGGCGCGGTTGTTGCCGCCGTGATGGCCGCTCCCCCCGTCACACCGGCGATGACGCCGTCGTGCAACGCCTTGCGCCAGCTCTTTTCCGGATTCCCCTGCAGCCTCTCTCCCCAGTATGCCTGGATCAGATCATAATCCTTTGCAATCGAATCGCCGTTGAGCAGACTCATCACCTGATGAGCCGATCGGCAGGGGGGATAGAGGGGGGCGATCATCGGCTGAACGATCGAGACCGTCCCTTCGAAGGCCACCCCGTCGCTCCAGTTCTCGAACTGGTGCGTTGCCGGAATATGAAGCTGCGAATAGTTCCCGGTCTCGTCGTGATAGAGTCCGTGATGAATTCTGTAGTCGACTTTCTGATAGGCCTCAAGGAAGTTCAGATCGGCCGGAGCGTCGTAGACCGGATTGCAGCCCATGACGATCAGCGTGGCCACCTCTCCGGCGTTCATCGCCGTGGTCAGCTCGGTGATCGAGGCCATCGGGTCTCCGGTGTAGGCCAGGGGAGAGGGGAGGTATTCGACGGTCGATCCGACCGCCCCGATGGTGTTGTTGATCTGTTCGACCAGACTGTGGACCGCTGCGGGCTGTCCCGGACCGGCGGCGACGACGGCCGAACCCCGGTGCTTTTTCAGATCATCGACGATGGCCGCCACGACTTTGGCTGCCGATTCCGGCAGTTCTCCGGCTGCTCCCCCCGGGGCTCCGACTCCGGCGGCGATTGCCGAGGCAACCTTCCAGATATCGGTGGCGCGGACGGCGATGCGGTGGTCCGCGATGCTTCCGGTCGGCGTCGGTGCCGGTTCGGCGACATAGAGCCGATTGATCGTCACCCCTTCGACTTCCGGTTTGCGGCGTGCGCCGAACTCCCGGGCAAACTTCAGGCTTCCCGGCTCGGTTGTCAGCAGATCACAGTCGAGGGCGACGATCACGTCGGCCTTCGACAGGTCATAATTCGGAATGGTCGGACCAATGGCGACCGGGGTCGGCTCGTAGGTGTGCCACCGCGCCCCGGGATATTTCGTGAGGAAGTCGTTGATCTGCCGGATCATTGTGGGGGAGGAGATCGCACCGGTCAGCAACCGGACGCCCGTTCCGTCCCCGGCCTCGGCCAGCTTCTGCCCGAGGATCGTGGCGGCCGCCTCCCAGCTGCTGATCTCGCCGTTCCGCAGAACCGTCTGCGAGCGATCCGGATCATACATCTGAAGGATTTCGGCCTGCATGAAGACGTCGGCTCCTCCCAGACTTGCCGGGTGCCGCTCGTTCCCTTCCACACGTGTCGGACGTCCCTCGTGACTTTCAACGATAACGCCGGTAGCCAGTCCTCCGAACGTCGTCGCCGTCGCGAAGAAGAGAGGCTTGCCGGGGACGACTTCCTCCGGCTGTTTCACGTACGGAATAATCTTCTCTTCCGGCTGCCGGACGCATGCGCTGACTCCGGCCAGAGCGAACGACGCGCCCATCACCTTCATGAAGTTCCGTCGGTCGACCCCGGTCGGAGGGGCGTCGGCCCCTTCCTGGAACTCGTGCTCGACGATGTCACGATACGTTGATGTCCCGGCAAGTTGGTCCTTGCTTCTCCAGTATGTCTGATCGTTGCCCCCTGTGGCGGCATCGATGACCGGAAGATTGATCGTCCTGTCCTGTTCGTTCACTCTTGACATGCCTGATTCGTGAGTGCGTGGTGTTCCGCTGTTCGTGAAGTCGATGATGTTCCCGTCTGTCGAGTCGTTCCGTTCGCCCTCTGCCGTGGAAGCCCTGTAATCGTTTTCCCGTTCCATCATTATCTGTGACAGATCGAGCAGTTTGTGAGCTGTCCTACCTTGATGCCGTAGGCCTCCACAAGGCTGTCTCCCATGGCGATCTGGTCCCCTTCCGGCTTCCAGTTGATGTCGAAGACGTGTTCTTTCGGACGGATATACTTCTGGGGAGCGCGGTGGCAGTCCAGACACCACTGCATCTGCAGCGTGCGTGCCTGCCAGGTCAGCGGCATCTCGTCGACCTGACCGTGACAGGTGGCGCAACCGACCCCTTTATTGACGTGAATGCTGTGGTTGAAGTAGACGAAGTCTCCGAGGTCGTGTACCCGGACCCACTCAAGGGGAGCTCCCGTCTCGTAGCTGGCGCGAACCGGCTCAAGCAGGGGAGCGTCCTTCAGGACCTGCGAATGACAGGTCATGCAGGTCTCCACCGGAGGTATACCCGCAAAGTGAGACTCTTCCACCGAGGTATGGCAATACCGGCAGTCAAGACCGTTACCCGCGACGTGACGGGAATGGCTGAACTGCACCGGTTGCTCGATGGTCAGGTCCTGTTTCGTCTGATAATTCGATCGATTGAAAGAATCGAGAAAGAAGAGCGCGCCGCCGATAAGCAGCAGTGCTCCGAGTATGCTTGCACGCGCAATAGCGTTTGCGCTGCGTGGGAATATCTGAGGCATCGCGTATTAAGACCTTCTGACAAGTGTCTGAATAATGGTCGAGCAACTATGCCTGTGATGCTGAGTAGTCAAAGAAATCGCACAACCCCTGCAACCAACGTTCCCTGGCCATCCGAATCGTCCGGCGAACTGAAGATGCCGCTCCGTCCGTTCGACGAAGATGCATTCCGGTGCGTCGGTCCTATATCAAAGAAATCGTGAAGCATTTCAGGCCCCTTTGCGAGACAGCGTTTCGCAAAAGACAGCGCGAAAATACTTCAAGTCGGAAAACATGACAAGCGGAAGATGAAGGCAAAACATGGTGAGGGCTGCTTTTTTTTGTAATGGGTGTTGCCGGAAGGGGAAAATGAAGGTGGTATGGAGGTGAAAGTGCGGGGATGACGGGAGGGGCGGGGCCAATGAGAGGAAGTCGGGGGGAAC
>CAMLOB010000258.1 GCA_946481475.1 uncultured Chlorobiota bacterium
GCACTCGGCATGACGACAAACGGATCGCTCCCCCCAAGCTCCAGCACAACTTTCTTGATTCCCTTTCCGGCCGCCTCGGCAACCGAACGCCCGGCCCCTTCGCTTCCGGTAAGTGTGACGGCTGCAATTCCGTCATCGGCAATGATCGAGGCGACGGGACCGGAACCGATCAGCAGGGTCTGGAAGCATCCTTCCGGAAAACCGGCATCACGGAAGATCTCCTCGATCGCCAGAGCCGATCCGGGAACGTTCGAGGCATGTTTCAGCAGACCGACGTTTCCGGCCATCAGGGCGGGGGCGGCAAAGCGAAAGACCTGCCAGAAGGGGAAGTTCCAGGGCATCACCGCAAGGACCGGACCGATCGGCTGAAAGGCAACGTAGCTGCGGCTTCCATCGGTTTCGGTCGGTTCGTCGGCAAGGAAGCGTTCGGCGTGTTCGGCGTAATACTCGCAGACCCACGCACACTTCTCCACCTCGGACCGGGCCGCTTCGATAGTCTTTCCCATCTCCGTCGTCATCAACTCCGCATAGCGATCCCGCCGCTCTTTCAGAAGTGCGGCCGCCCGGCGCATCCACCCGGCACGTTCGTCGAAGGAACGTTTGCGATGCCTGCCGAACTCCTCTGTCCCCCTCTCAATCTTTTGTTTGATCCCCTCCTCGCTCAACTCCTCATAGGTGCGCACCTGCTCTCCGGTCGTCGGGTTGATTACCTTCAGTGCCATATACTGCTCTTCTTTCTTTTTCTGCTGAATTCCATCATGTCTCCGGGGAGGAGAACATGAACAAGATACGAGAAGTTCAGCCCCGCCCGGAAGCGAAAAGAAACCGCCTGTCTTTTTCACCGGATCGTCCGGTAAAGAAGACAGGCGGTTGTCGCCATCAAGGTATTGACAATCCTTGTTGTTCCTCGCTTCAGGCTTTCTCGGAAATGGACTCGCTCCAGAACGAATGATTCGGATCGAAGCAATCGAAACAGGAGATGTAGAGGTCGGCACCGATACCGGAGAGACCCTCCATCGTCTTCGGCGACAGTTTGATGTTCATCAACCCGATCGAGGAGGCAAGGGTGTAGTAGAAGTAGATGCGATCCATACCGGCCTCGCTCTTCAGGGTCTCGACGTGGGGGGCAATCTCGTCGATCAGACAGGAGATATGGTGGTCGCGGCATTCGTTGACGTCGTCGCGGGAATTGATCTCGCGCGACCAGAAACTCTGTTCCCACCGGGCGTCGTCCCCGGCATCCGGATGCCGGATCTCCCCTTGTTGCCCGGTCTGGGTCGGTTCCACACCAATAATTTCCGTAGCCTTCGCAGGATCGAAGCCGTCGCCGGCAAGCGTCACCTGCACGGAATAATCATTCGTCAGGAACAGGTCTTCAGCAGGTAGTTCACGTTTGTTCATACACAGACTTGTTGTTCGTAGTGAGAAAACGGTTGTTTTTGGAACAGTGCGATGACGAGGTTGCCGGGAGAGTATTTGAGGGGAAACGGCTCTCAATCGTTTTTTATATCTCTCTCACGCGGCATCACCAGCAACAGCAATAACCCCAATCCTATCACAAAAAATTCCCGCCCCCGCTTCATCACCACCATGCGGGCGGCGGTCACCTCGGGCTGCGGAAGACCGTGGGCGGCGGCCAGACTCCGGATCGTCCAGTCCTGTCCGCCGAGACCGATCGGGATCACAAAGACGAGCATCCGGACGACGACGCTGACCGCATCGATCGAATAGATCTGAAAGAAATCCGCATCGATCCCGAGCCAGCGAACGATGAAGTAGAGTTCCACGCCGTTGAGCGACCAGGCAATGAAGGAGAAGAGGACGGCAAGAAGCAGACGGTAGCGATGGCGCCGGAACTCCCGGGCGACCAGCGTCTCGATCTCCCGCAATTCCTTCAATCCGATGTTCCACCAGCGGGCGATCCACCCCTCCCGCTCGGAGAAGGAGAACCGGCGGTTCATCGGCTGCCACAGGACCATCGCGGCGGCAAACCCGAGAATGATCAGCAGAACGGCAAGCGCTCCCCCCAGCACCACCATCGCAAAATCTCCCACACCGAAGACGTTCTCCGACATGTTGTCGATCACCGAGTAGGAGAGCGCAAGGCCAACGAAGATGTAGACGATCTGGCCGACGATCAGCACGAACTTGGAGAGGAGGAAGGAAGTGGTCGCCTCCGGACGGGTCATGCCGGAACTCTTCATCAGGAACCCGACCTTCATCGGCTCGCCGATCACCGCCCCTCCGGGAATAATATTGGTGACCGCTTCGCAGCGGAGGCGGATCAGAGCCAGACGGAAGAGAGAGGGACGTTTCTCGCCGCAGACGATCCACCAGCTTGCCGTGTCGAACGTATAGTTGACAAGCAGAAGACCAAGGATCGTCAGAATAATCGCCGGCAGGGAATCGAGCGAGGCTGCGGGGAGCGTGTTGAAGTTGACGTCACGCGCCAGCAGGCTGAAGAAGGTGATCCCGCCGAGGGCGAGAACAACCTGCAGAAGTCTGCCGACCGGAAATCGGGAAGCTTTATTTGCTCTGTCTTCCTGTGATTGCTCCACGCGTCTTTCGAGCCGAAGAGTGCAGAATACAGCACAATAACAACGGGCGGAAGAGCTGTCTTCTCTCTTCCGCCCTGATCTTTGCAAAGACATTTCGCGGGATCACGAGCTCCCGCAACCGGATCACCGGAACCTACTCGTTCTCGGTCCCTTCCTCATCCACAACGAAGACTTTCAGTGCCGTGGTCACGTTCTTGTGAAGCTTCACCGGAACGTCGAACATGCCGAGCGTCTTGATCGGCTCGTCGATCTGGATCGAGCGGCGGTCGATGTTGTGCCCCTGCGCGGCCAGCTCCTCGGCGATCATCGGTGCGGTCACCGAACCGAAGAGACGGTCCTCCTCGCCGACACGCATCGGGATCGTGATCGATACCGATTCCAGTTTCTCGGCAATCACCCGGGCCTCATCCTCGAGGCGTGACTGTTTGGCTTCCCACGTTCTCTTCTCGGCCTCGACGGCCCGCAGAGCCCCTTCGGTGGCGCGATAAGCGATTCCGCGCGGAATCAGAAAATTCCGTGCATAGCCGCTCTTCACTTCCACCACTTCACCGATCTCGCCAAGATTTTCGTAATCCTGTCGCAGGATAATTTTGGTCGTTGACATTTCTCTACCCTGAATTTATACTGTGCTACTGATTTTGCATCTTTTATACGTTCTGCCGGACGTCTCGGACGACGACCGGAGAAGCGTCAGAACTCGTAAGCCGTTTCCGAATCCGAAGACTCTGCGGCATAGGCATCATACGGCTCGTTGTCGTCGCCGAAATCGATGTCGCCGAACGAATACTCCTCGTCCTCAGCCGATCCGTCATCATCATCATCCATATCATCACGCCACTTGCTCAGGAACTGAATGCGCCGGGCCTTGATCTCCACGGCCGAACGTGACGACCCGTCGTCAAGTTGCCATGTACGACTCTGCAACTCCCCTTCGACAAGGACTGCGCTCCCCTTTTCCAACTTCGACTTGCAGCTCTCGGCCAGCTTGTTCCAGGCAACCACTCCAACGTAGCAGACATCTTCCTGCCACTGGTTGTCGCTGTTGCGAAAGCGCCGGTTGGATGCAATCGAAAAATTGGCCACCGGAGTTCCGTTGCGGGTCTGCCGCAGGATCGGATCCTTCGTCAGATTCCCCGCAATCAGCACTGTGTTGACTTCCGGCATTTTCAAGTTTGCCATGACGTGTTCTCCTCGGATCGTTAGCTGAAAAATCGTTTCTCTTTATCCCGTTCAGTTGTGCCGAAAGCATATCCGGCCGAACCTGTCTTATTCATCGTCGTCGTCGTCCTCTTCCTCTTCCCTCTCGGCAGCCTCGGCGGCAGCCTCGGCTTCGGCGATTCTTGCCTTGGTATCCTCACGCTTCTTCAGATCGCGATCGGTCAGCATCAGCGTCAACTCGCGCAGGATATCGTCGTCGATCCGCGCAAGCCGGGCAAGAGGAGCAACGATCTCTCCCGGTGCGGTATACTCGAACCGGACATAGTAGCCGTTGTTCTTCTTGCTGATCGGATAGGCAAGGCGCTTGCGCCCCCAGTGATCGGTCTCGGAGATCGATCCCCCGTTCTTGGTGATGAAATCGCTAACGCGTTCCACCGCGTCCGAAATCTGCTTCTCCTCCAGCATACCGTTGATGATAACGGTCGTCTCGTAGTGTCGTTTTGTGCTCACTGTTTTCTGTCACTCCTATGGTTAACGTATGTAGAAAATTCTTTTGTCAGCCCGTGCCGGGCAACCGGTGCGTCGCACGGGCAGGAGCAGCCTTCTTCAAGGTTTGATGCAGGAAGCCGGGCAACGTGAAAGCATCCCGCTGGGGAGCCCCGTTGCGCTCTCGCCTTCCATCAATTTCCGATTTTTTTCTATATGATCGCGCCGAACACCGCCGATGCGATCTCGGCCGCCCGCTCCACAACAGCCGTCGCAACGGTTGCGGCCTCCTCCTGCAGGAAGGGAGCAATCACAAGGGCGACAACCGACATCAGCTTGATCAGGATATTCAGCGACGGACCGGCGGTATCCTTGAACGGATCGCCGACCGTGTCGCCGACGACGGCCGCCTTGTGTGCCTCGGTCCCCTTGCCGCCGTGCAATCCCCCTTCAATCGCCTTCTTCGCATTGTCCCAGGCGCCCCCGGAGTTCGACATGAAGATGGCCATCATCACACCCGAGCTGAGAACGCCGGCCAGCAGACCGCCGAGAGCGGCCGCGCCGAGTCCGAAGCCGATGATGATCGGAGCGGCAACCGCCAGCAGACCGGGAACCACCATGCGACGGATTGCCGCCGCGGTCGAGATGTCCACACAGGTCCGATAGTCGGCCTTTGCCTTCCCTTCCAGCAGTCCCGGAATCTCACGGAACTGACGACGTACTTCCTCGATCATCGCGAACGCCGCCTTGCCGACCGCATCCATCGCCATCGACGAGAAGAGGAAGGGGAGCATCGCCCCCAGCAGCAGACCGGCCATCACGTTCGGAGCCGAGACGTTGATCAGCAACGGTTCGGCAGGCGAACCGACAGTGGTAACGTAGGCGGAAAAGAGAGCCAGCGCCGTCAGGGCGGCCGATGCGATCGCAAAGCCCTTGCCGATAGCGGCCGTCGTGTTACCCACAGCATCCAGCTTGTCGGTCCGCTCGCGCACTTCCGGCGGAAGCTCCGCCATCTCGGCAATACCTCCGGCGTTATCCGAGATCGGACCGTAAGCGTCGACAGCCAGCTCGATGGCGACCGTCGAGAGCATGCCGAGTGCGGCGATGGCAATGCCGTAAAGACCGGCAAACTCGTAGGCGCCGATAATGCCGAGAGCGATCAGCAGAATCGGAATCGCCGTCGAACGCATACCGACGCCAAGCCCGGCAATGATGTTCGTTGCCGATCCGGTCACCGACTGAGCCGCAATGTTGTGTACCGGCTTCCGGTCGGTGGAGCAGTAGTACTCGGTGACGATGCCGACCAGAACGCCGGCGACAAGACCGATCACCGTTGCGATAAAGATATTGACCGCACTGTAGGTGATGGTGCTGCCGGTCAGCGGATCGCTCAGCGTGAACTCCGCATCAAAGAAGTAATCGACGATGAAGTAGGTGGCGATAGCCATGATGCCGGCCGCGCCGAAGGTTCCGAGATTCAGAGCGTGCTGCGGGTTCCCCCCCTCCTTCACGCGGACGAAGAAAGTACCGATGATCGAGACGATGATGCCGACTGCGGCGATCACCAGGGGCAGAAGGACCGCGTTGATCCCGACCTGCGGATAGAACGACGCACCGATCACCATCGCGCCGATGATGGCGCCGACATACGACTCGAAGAGGTCAGCCCCCATTCCGGCGACGTCGCCGACATTGTCGCCGACGTTATCGGCAATCACGGCCGGGTTCCGCGGGTCATCCTCCGGAATTCCCGCCTCAACCTTGCCGACAAGGTCGGCACCGACGTCGGCCGCCTTCGTGTAGATACCGCCGCCGACGCGGGCAAACAGAGCGATCGAGGAGGCCCCGAACGAGAAACTGGCCACCACGGTCAGCGTCCGGGTCACCGCCTCGGCCGAGCCGAGACCGCTTGTTCCTCCGATGCCGAGCATCGCATCGTAGAGGAGCATCAGCAGTCCGAGTCCGAGAACACCGAGTCCGGCCACTCCCCTCCCCCTCCCCGATCCGCCGGAGAAGGCGATGGTCAGCGCCTGTGCCAGCCCACTCCGGGCGGCATTCGTTGTGCGGACGTTTGCTT